>NZ_MJXN01000045.1:0-77610 GCF_001762815.1 Campylobacter sp. BCW_6465 | reverse complement strand
AAAGATTTGTAAATTAATAAAAATAAAGATATAATTATGTTTTAATTTAGAGAAAGGAATCAATATGAAACAAGGGGATTTTACAGATGTTGCAAAGCATTATCATAATAGACCTGCTTATAGTCCATTTTTACTTGAAAAACTTGTAGCTTGTATCAATGATAAAAATAAAAATTTAAAAGATTTAAATATTGTTGAAGTAGGAGCTGGAACTGGAAAACTTACTAAGATGCTAGGAGAAATGTTTGGATGCCAAATTAGTGCTGTGGAACCAAACGATAATATGCGTGAAGAAGGGCAAAAATTTACACAAAATTTGTCAAATATTTCTTGGCATAAAGGGAGTGGCGAAGAAACCTGCATGAGCAATAATCAAGCTGATTGGGTCATCATGGCTAGTTCTTTTCATTGGACAGATCCTAAAAAATCTCTCCCAGAATTTAATCGTATATTGACAGGGGGGGGGTATTTTACTGCGATTTGGAATCCTCGCCACATTGTAGAGGGTTCGGTTTTTGATGAAATTGAAAAGGAGATTAAACATATTGTTCCAGATCTTGCTCGTGTAAGCAGTGGCACTCAAAATGTTAAAAAATGGGAAGAAATTCTTGTTTCAACAGGAGATTTCACAGACTGCTTTTTTATGGAGTGTGACTATAAAGAGTTTTGGGATAAAGAGCGTTATCTTGGAGCTTGGCATTCTGTAAATGATATACAAGCACAAGCAGGTGAAAAAAGATGGAAGGAAATTTTAGAGATGATAGAAGCTAAAATTTCTCATATGCAAAGTATAGAGATTCCTTATAAAATAAGAGCATGGACAGCTAGAAAAGCATAAAATACCTCCTTTTTTTCATCAAGCTTGTCAAAGATGAGAAAAAGGAAATAAAATGCAAAAACTAGTAGAACAAGTGTGGGATTATACCAAGCATGCTAAATTTTATAGCTATAGACCAAATTATGCTCCAAAAACTATAGATATGCTTATTAGCTTAGTTGGAAAAAAAGATATTAAAGTCGCTGATATCGGTGCAGGAACTGGAAATTTAAGCATTATGCTTTTAGAAAGAGGATGTAAGGTAGTATCTGTAGAACCAAATGATGCGATGCGTGAGATCGGGATAGAAAGAACCAAGGATCAAAAGATTGACTGGGTTAGAGCAACAGGCTTAAACTCAACACTCCAAAATAGTGAATTTGATTGGGTGACTTTTGGTAGTAGTTTTAATGTAATGGATAGAAATGAAGCCTTAGAGGAAGCACATCGCTTATTAAAATCAGAGGGATATTTTTCTTGTATGTGGAATCACAGGGATTTAAACGATCCTGTGCAAAAAATAGCTGAAGATACTATTGTAGAATTTGTACCAAATTATACAAGGGGAACAAGAAGAGAAGATCAAAGACCAATTATAGAGAGTCGAAAGGATCTTTTTGATAATATTGTTTATATTGAAGAGGATTTTTATTTTCATCAAAGCATTGAAAATTATATTAATGCATGGAAGAGTGTTAAAAATCCTTACTGGGATTTGGAGACTGATGAAGGAAGTGAACTTTTTAATAAAATTAGTAATAAAATTTCACAAAGACTTCCTAAGGAATTTAGCATAAAATATACCACTCGTTGTTGGAGTGCTAAAAAAATATAAAACTAAGGAAAAACATGGCGGAGTTAAAATTTAAAACCAAAGCACAAAATTTAAAAAATTTACAAACAAAATTAAAAAAAGCAAAAGTTCTACCTTTGGTTTTAACTTCGCTTGAAGAATTAATATCAAATGAAGATAAAGTTTTACAGGACATTCAAACCTTAAAGGCTAATAGACTCATTATAAGAAGTTCTTCTTTGAGTGAAGATAGCATGAAAAACTCCAATGCAGGTGCTTTTCTTTCTTTGGCAAATATTAAAGCTGATTCTAAAGATGAGTTATTAAAAGCTTTATATGAAGTTGCCAATTCTATGCCATCAAAAAGTGATGAAATTTTAGTTCAACCTATGCTTGAAAACATTACTCTTTGTGGAGTTGGTTTTAGCGTTGATAAAGATAATTTTTCCCCTTATTTTTGTCTTCAATATGATGAAAATGGTTCAAATAGCTCTATTACAGATGGAAGCAGTAAGAGTGCAAAAACTTACTATCATTACAGAAATTATTTAGAATTTAAAGATATTAGACTTCAAAAAATTATAGAACTTATAAAAGAATTAGAAGTTTTATATGATTGTCATTTTTTAGATGTTGAATTTGCATTTGCTATTCAAGATGATAAGGAAGAACTTTTTTGCTTACAAGTGCGTCCTTTGGTTATGCATGAAAAAAATAATTTATTTCATTCTTTACCAAAAGAAGCTTTATATAGATTTTATAAACGTTTTGAGTCTTTAAAAGAATCAAGATCTAGAGTTTTGGGAGATAAAGCCATTTTTGGGGTAATGCCTGATTGGAATCCAGCTGAAATCATAGGGTTAAGACCTAAGCGTTTAGCTTTTAGTTTATATAAAGAAATCATTACGGATAATATCTGGGCGTATCAAAGAGATAATTATGGTTATAGAGATCTAAGATCCCATCCTTTAATCCATTCTTTTTTAGGCATTCCTTATGTAGATGTAAGATTATCTTTTAATTCTTTTATACCAAAAAAATTAGATGAAAATATTGCACAAAAACTTGTCAATTTTTACTTAGATAAGCTTAATAAAAATCATGAATTGCACGATAAGATTGAATTTAATATTGTTTATTCTTGTTATGACTTTAATAGTTCTAAAAAATTAGAAGAACTTTTAAATCATGGTTTTAATGAAAATGAAATCAAAAGATTAGAATTTTCATTATTAGAACTTACAAATAAGATTATTAATCCTAGATCAGGGCTTTATTTAAAAGACATACAAAAATCTTATAAGCTAAAAGAAAGATATGATGGCATTATTAATTCTAATTTTTCTTTAATTGATAAAATTTATTGGCTTATTGAAGAATGCAAGCGTTATGGAACATTGCCTTTTGCTGGGGTGGCTAGGGCTGCATTTGTAGCAATGCAACTTTTAAATTCTTTAGTTGAGATTGATTTTATAGCTAAAGAGGAAAAAGATGATTTTTTAAATTCACTCAATACAGTGAGTAAAAATTTAAGCAAACAAACAAACCATCTTAATTTTCACAACAAAGATCAATTTTTGAAAGATTTTGGACACTTAAGAGCAGGAACTTATAATATTTTATCTCCAAGATATGATGAAGATTTTGAACTTTATTTTGATGTGGATCAAAAAGATAGTAAAGTTTATTTACAAGATAAAGCTTTTGTTTTTTCAGAAGAAAAGACAAAAGCTTTAAATGCTTTACTTAGAGAACATGGATTAGAGATTAATGCTTGTGAATTTTTTGATTTTTTAAAACAGGCTATCGAGGGTAGAGAGCTCGTTAAATTTGAATTCACTAGATTGCTTTCTAAGGCTATAGTTTATATAGAAGAATTAGGCAAATATTATGGTATTGAAAAAGAAGATTTGGCTCATCTTGATATAAAAAGCATTTTAAATCTTTATTCTAGTCTTTATTCTATAAATCCAAAAGAGCAGTTTGTAGAAGAAATTAATCGCAATAAAAAAGAATATGAACTTACACAAGCTATAAAACTTCCTTCTTTGCTTTGCAATGCCGATGAAATTTTTTCTTTTTATAATCATAGTATTATTCCAAATTTCATTACACAAAAGAGCATCACTGCATTTACGGCGAAAGAAAATGATAAAGATTTAGAAGGAAAGATTGTTTTAATTTATGCAGCAGATCCTGGATATGATTATTTATTTACAAAAAATATAGCAGGACTTATTACATGTTATGGGGGTGCTAATTCACATATGGCCATTCGTGCCTCAGAACTTGGAATGCCTGCTGTTATAGGAGTTGGAGAAGAAAATTTTGAAAAATATTTAAAAGCTAAAAAAATAAATATAGAATGTGAAAGTGAGCAAATATTTTGTTTATAGGTATTACTCAAAGACTTATTTGCAACGAAAGCTATCATGAAGAAAGGGAATGTTTGGCTTTGGATTGGGGAAAATTATTTAATAAAGATTTATTTAAAAATTTTACTCCTCTTCCTCTTAGCTATGAAATAGATTTTTCTCATTATAAACATCTAGTAAAAGCTGTGATATTAAGCGGTGGTAATGATTTAAGTTTTTATAGTCCCAATGTTTTATCTAAAAAGAGGGATTTATATGAAAAGCAAGTTATAGAAATTTGTTTAAAAGAAAAAATACCACTTTTAGGAATTTGCAGAGGAGCTCAGATGATAGCTCATTATTTTAACAGCCATATAAGCCCTTGTGAAAATCATATAGGCAAACATGAAGTATTTTTCTCAAAAGAAAAATTTATAAGTAATTCTTTTCATAATTTTGCTATTGAAAAATTAGGTAAAGATCTTATAGAACTTTGCTTAGCAAAAGATAATACTATAGAAGCTTTTAAACATAAGTATGAAAATATTTTTGGTATAATGTGGCATATTGAAAGAGAAAATGGGCTTAATAATATTCAAATTTTAAAAGAGTGGTTTAGTTTAATCAAGGAATAATATGAATGCAATTATCTTAGCAGCAGGTTTTGGATCAAGGCTGATGCCTTTAACAAAAGATCAACCAAAGTGTATGGTTGAGTATAAGAATAAAAAAATCATAGATTATGAAATCGAAGCTTTAAAATCAGCAGGTATAAATGAAATAGCTGTTGTGGGTGGATATTTAAACGAAGTGCTAAAAAATTATCTTAATAAATATGATATCGAGCATTTTTTTATTAATTCAAAATATGATAAAACCAATATGGTTCATACTTTTTTTTGCGCTAAAGATTTTATATTAAAATGCATAGAAGAAAAACAAGATTTGATTATTTCTTATGCGGATATTGTTTATTTTCAAGATTGCGTACAAAAGCTTATAAATGCCAAAGAAGAACTTGCTATAGTAGTTGATAAGTCTTGGCGTAAGCTTTGGAGCAAACGCTTTGCAAATCCTTTAGAAGATGCTGAAACATTAAAGATGACAAATGGTTATATTATAGAACTTGGAAAAAAAGCTAATGCCTATGATGAGATAGAAGCTCAATATATAGGACTTTTTAAATTTTCTTATCAATTTCTTTCCGAAGTTATTGCTTTTTATGAAATGCTTGATCGAGATATTTTATATGATAATAAAAATTTTGAAAATATGTACATGACAAGTTTTTTGCAAGCTTTAATTGAAAAATACAACAACGCAAAAGCAGTGGAAATTGATGGCAATTGGTGTGAAATTGATTTTATGAGTGATTTAGAGGTGCAAATTGATAAATAGTCCTTATATTATTTGGCTTACTGGTTTAGCTGGAAGTGGAAAAACAACTATAGGTCAAGCTTTGTATGAGAAATTAAAACTAAAATATAAAAACCTTATTTATCTCGATGGAGATGAGTTAAGAGAAATATTAGGACATTATGCATACGATAGACAAGGTCGCATAGATATGGCTTTGAAAAGAGCTAAATTTGCAAAATTTTTAAACGATCAAGGTATGATGGTTATTGTCACTACGATTTCAATGTTTAATGAGATTTATGATTACAATAGAAAGCAATTAAAAAATTATTATGAAATTTATATAGAATGCGATATGCATGAATTAATACAAAGAGATCAAAAAGGGCTTTATACTAAGGCTTTAAATAAAGAAATTGATAATGTAGTTGGTGTTGATATAGAATTTGATAAACCAGAGGCTGATTTAGTGATCAATAATTCTTGTCGAAATAATTTAGAAGAAAAAGTTGAACTTATAATAAAGAAATTGGCATTGTGAAGTATTACTCAATATCAAAAAAACTTATTGCTAATGTTAGAAATTTTTACACTATTTCTTTGTATAAGAAAAATTCAAAAATAAATAAAGATGATCTTTTCCTTGGCTGGGGACGCAAAAAATCAGGTTTAAAAGCTATAAATTTAGCTAAAAAATATAAGGCTAAATTCATACTTTTAGAAGATGGATTTATCCGCTCATTAAATTTAGGGGTTGAAAATAGCCCAAGTTTTTCTATGGTTAAAGATGATATAGGCATTTATTATGATGCAACAGCACCTTCAAAGCTTGAAAATCTTTTAAATACTTATGAATTTAAAGATGAAGAAATCAAGCAAGCTAAAAAAGCTATAGAGCTTATCAAAAAATATAAAATTAGCAAGTATAACAACAATCTTAATATTCCAGATGATTATTTTCAAAAAGATGAAAAAAGGGTTTTAATCATCACTCAAACGGCCAATGATGCCTCACTTGAATTTGGGCTTGCTAAAGGTTTTAAAACTGTCGATATGATAAAAGATGCCGTAAAAGAAAATCCTAAATCTAAAATTTATATAAAAATCCATCCTGATGTTTTAAGCGGTAAAAAACAAAGTGATTTAGATATAAATTCCTTACCTAAAGAATGTATTTTAATTACTGAAAATTTTAATCCCATAGCCTTACTTGAGTTTTTTGATAAGGTTTATACCAAAACTTCTGGTATGGGTTTTGAAGCTTTGATGCAAGAATGTGAGTGTATTTGTTATGGTATGCCTTTTTATGCAGGTTGGGGTCTAACAAAAGATAAATTAGAGCGTAAAAGAAGGATGCAAAAAAGAAGTTTAGAAGAAGTTTTCTATGCTGCTTATATACTTTATGCTGAGTATTTTAATCCCTATTTAAATCAAAAAAGTAATATTTTTGATACTATTAAAACTTTAGCAAAATATAAAGATATAGAAAAGGCAAATTCTAACAGGCTTTTTATGTTAGGTTTTACCTTATGGAAAAGGCATTTTATCAAGCCTTTTTTTAAAGCCAAAGATAATAAAATTATTTTTTTAAATTCTTTAAAATCTTTAGCTAGATATAAACTTAAAGAAAATGATAAATTTTTCATTTGGGGTAAAAGGATAGATTATAACGCTCTTAAAACTACTCTTATAAAAAAAGCGCAAGATGAGAATTTGCTCCATTTTACTCCCAAAATTTCTTTAGTTGAAGATGGATTTATTCGCTCAATCTCTTTAGGATCTGATCTTACGCGCCCTTTTTCTTTAATCGTTGATGATAAAGGACTTTACATAGATCCAAATAAAGCAAGTAAATTAGAAGAGCTTTTGCAAAACGAAATTTTTGATGAAAATATGCTAAATAGGGCAAAAAATATTATAAAAATCTTACTTGAGAACCGCTTTTCAAAATACAATGGCTTAAAGCATGAAAATTTAAAGATCAATGCCAAAATAGGACAAAAGATTATTTTAATCCCTGCTCAAGTTGAAGATGATGCTTCGATGATTTTAGGGGGTTTTGGCTTATCTACTCTTGATTTGCTTAAGGAGGTGCGTGCTAAAAATCAAGATGCTTATATCATCTTTAAACCCCATCCTGATGTGTTAAGCGGCAACCGTGTAGGTTTAAAAGATGAAACACTCATCTTGGAATTTTGTGATGAGATTGTAAAAGATTGCAGTATTGATAGTGCTATAAAAATTGCTGATGAAATTCACACTATTACTTCTACAAGTGGTTTTGATGCTCTTTTAAGAGCTAAAAAAGTTTTTACTTATGGTATGCCTTTTTATGCAGGCTGGGGTTTAACAAAAGATAAACATAAATGCGAAAGAAGAACAAGAAAACTAAGCCTAGAAGAGCTTGTAGCAGGTGCTTTGATCACATATCCAAGATATATAAATCCTAAAACAAAAACTTTATGTGAAATTGAAGTTTGTTTAGATATAATGCTAAATTTACAAAAAGATTATTTTTCAAAAAAACATATAAAATTGGCAATAGATTTTAAAACTTTTATGTTTAGAAAAATAAGAAGATTTTATGAATTTTTAACAGAGAAATGAGATTTAGTACTAAAATTAAAAAAGAATTTAGCGGTAAAAATATTTTACTCTTGCAAGGACCTGTGGGAAATTTTTTTCATCATCTTGCAATGAAAATGGAAAAAAACCAAACCAAAGTTTTTAAACTCAATTTTAACGGCGGAGATTTTTTTTTCTATCCTAGTGGAACGAGGTGTAAGTGTGATGAAAAAGATCTTGAAAATTTCTATAGGGATTTTTTTCAAAGTAAAAAAATCGATGCTATTTTAATGTATAATGATTGTCGCATTATACATGCTAAGGCTATTAAAGTGGCTAAAGAATTAGGAATTGAAATATGGATTTTTGAAGAAGGGTATTTAAGGCCTTATTGTATTACTTTGGAAAAAGATGGAGTCAATGCAAATTCTTCTTTACCGCGTGATAAAAATTTTTATCTTTCTCAAAATATTTTTACCAAAGAAAGCATAAAAGAAATTCCAGGTGGATTTAAATTTATGGCTTTTGATGCTTTTTTGTATTGGTTGTTTGCTTTTATTTTGGCTCCATTTTTTAACAACAAACTTCATCATCGCACTTTATATCCTTTTGAATTTTTATTTTGGTTTAGATCATTGTATAGAAAGTATCTTTATAAGATTACAGAAAAAAAATTAAATGAAAAGATTTATAATTTAGAAAAAAAGTACTTTTTGGCGATTTTACAAGTTTATAGTGATACGCAAATTAAATATCATTACAAAAAAAGCATAGAGCACTTTATAGAGGAAACCATACTTTCTTTTGCAAATCATGCAAGAGCTAAATCTTATCTAGTTTTTAAACACCATCCCATGGATAGGGGTTATAAGAATTATTCTAAACTCATAAACGATTTAAGTCAAAAATATCATGTAGAGGGAAGGGTTTTATATGTTCATGATACCCACTTGCCAGTTCTTTTAAGAAAGGCTTTAGGTTGTATTACTATAAATTCAACAGTAGGCCTTAGTGCTATTTTAGAAGGCTGTCCGACTAAGGTTTGTGGCAATGCTTTTTATGATTTTGAAGGCTTATCTTATCCAAAAAAACTTCAATTTTTTTGGCGTGAAGCCCATGCTTATAAACCCAATCCTGTTTTGGTGTGTAATTTTAAGAAATATCTTTTACAAACTAACCAATTCAACGGCAATTTTTATAAAAATTTCTTTTTAGACGAATAAGACTAAAAAGCTTTGATTAAGAGAGCTTTTAAAGCAAAGTTGTTATAATTAAAAGCAAAAAAGAAATATTGTATGGATAGGGAAGTATTTTATATAGCAGGATATGATCCTAAAAGTTATAGATTTTATTATGATTTATTTAAAAAAAACCTAAAAGATTATTCTCATGCTTTTAACATTAAGACTGATTTAAGTAAAATTGAAAAAAATGAGCAATTTCCTTTTTTTCAAATTTCTTGCGAAGGAGTGCAAACTAAATATCATTTTTTAACATGGAATGATATTGTTAAGAAAAATTGGTCAGAAAATTATAAAGATGCCTTAGCGGATTGTTATAGTTTTTTTAGAATTTATACTATTACAGGGCTTTTTATCAAATTTGGCAAAGAGTCGATTTATCAGCTTATCACAGGTTATTATCCTTTTTTTTATGTGTTATTTTCTTTATTATTTTCTTTGGTTTTAGCTTTTGGAAGTTTTGCTTTTTTGCAAAATTATATGCATTTTTCTTTAGCTGTCATCATAGGATGTTTTTTAGGGTTTTTACTAAATCATTTTTTATTTAAATTAGGTAAGAAATTAGCTGTATTTTGGATAGCAAGAATTTGTGCTTTTTGTGCTACTTGGCAAGATAAAAAAACAGGCATTATGCAAGAAAGAATCAAACTTTTTGCAAATGTTATAGTGGAGAAGCTAAAACAAAACGAAAGCAAACAAGATTATGAGCTTATTTTGGTAGCGCATAGTGTTGGAACTATAGTTTGTATAGAAGTTTTGGAGTATATTTTGAGACAAAATTTAGATTTATCTTTACTTCGTAAATTAAAAATTCTTACTCTAGGAGAATGCATACCTTTAGTGAGTTATCAAAAAAAAGCAGATGAATTTAGAAAGAAGCTTGAATTTGTTTCAAGGTTTGATTTAAAATGGTATGATTACACATCGATTATTGATGGAGCATGTTTTCCTCAAGTGGATTTTTTCCGCACGAGTGGTGTAAATGCTAAATTTACACCCCCATTTTTAAGTGCTAAATTTCACACTTTATATGAAAAACATGAGTATAAAAAAATAAAAAGAGATAAAAACAAAGCGCACTTTTTATATCTTTATAGTATTAGTGTTAAAGGTGATTATGATTTTTTTTCTTTCATCATAATGCCTAAATTTTTAGAAGAAAAGGTAAAAATATGAGTGAATGTCCCTTTTTTCCAAAACCTTATAAAAATAAAGCTTCTACACTTTTAACTTTTTTGTTAAAACGTAGATCTTGGCTTGATGGGCTTTATGAGCGTAGTTATAAAATGCAAACAGGCTATGTAAAGATGCCAAATTTTGATCTTTATGTTATAAATGACACTAAAGAAGTTAAAAGAATGATGGTTGATGAGGTTAGAGAATTTCCTAAAAGTGCATTTTTGCATGAGCTTTTAAGTCCGCTTTTAGGGGAGAGCATTTTTACTACAAATGGTGAAGTTTGGAAAAAGCAAAGAGAGCTTTTGCGTCCAAGTTTTGAAATGACTCGTATCAATAAAGTGTTTAATCTTATGAGTGAAGCTGTGGCAGATATGATGGATCGTTTTAGCAAGTATCCAAATCATGCTGTTATTGAAGTAGATGAAGCTATGACTTTTATTACCGCTGATGTGATTTTTCGCACCATTATGTCTTCAAAACTCGATGAGGAAAAAGGTAAAAAAATCTTAAATGCCTTTGTGACTTTTCAAGAGCAAAGTGTGCATACAGCCATGCGTCGTATGTTTCGTTTTCCAAAATGGCTTTCTTATGTTTTAGGAGATCGTAAGCGTGCTAAGGCTGGAGATGTGATCAGACAGGTTTTAAGTGACATCATAAAGCCAAGATATGATATGGCAGATAATGCAGAATTTGAAGATATTTTAGGATCTTTGCTTTTAGTAGTGGATGCGGATACGAATAAGCGTTTTTCTTTTGAGGAAATTTTAGATCAAGTGGCTATGCTTTTTTTAGCAGGACATGAAACCACAGCAAGTTCTTTGACATGGACGCTTTATTTGCTTAGTCTTTATCCTAAGGAGCAAGAAAAAGCTTGTGAGGAGATTACTCAGGTTTTACAGGGTGGAGCCATTGAAATTTCTCACCTAAGACAGTTTAAATACTTAACAAATATTTTTAAAGAATCTTTAAGACTTTATCCTCCTGTTGGATTTTTTGCAAGAGAGGCAAAAAAAGATACCCAAGTTAGAGATAAGCTTATTAAAAAAGGTTCTGGGGTGGTGATTGCTCCTTGGCTGATACACAGACATGAAGAATTTTGGACAAATCCACATGGGTTTAATCCTTCTCGTTTTGAAGGAGAATACAAAAAAGATGCTTATTTGCCTTTTGGGGTAGGGGAAAGAATTTGTATAGGACAAGGTTTTGCTATGCAAGAAGCGATTTTGATTTTGGCTAATATTTTAAAAACTTACAAGCTAGAACTTGAAGAAGGTTTTGTACCTGATGTAGTAGGGCGTTTAACAGTGCGTTCGGCTAATGGTATGAGGATAAAATTTAGCAAAAGAGAGTTATGAAAAGAGTTAGAACTAAAATTCGTGCCAATTTTCGTCGTCGTGTAAAACGCACTTTAAAAGGAAGCTTAAAAGAAAAATTAGCAGGGACTATTCTGCTTTGTGCAATAGTACCTTTAGCAGTTTTAGGATATCTTTTTATCGTGATTATAGGAACTTTTTTTAATACCGCACGAGCAAGACAGGGTGTTAGAGCCTTAGATCATTTTGTAAATGCAAGCTTGTTTAATGGCTATGCTTGGGAGAGCGTTTCTTCTCATGCGTGGCGTGAAAGAAATCGTAAAAAATGGGCAAGGATTGTTATAAAAATCACAGATTTTTTTCAAAAAGATCATTGTAAAAGAGCAAATAAAAGAGAACAACCTGTGGTAGATTTCATACTTTCAAGAAATTTAGACAAGCAAACTATAGGAAAATAATCAAACTATAGCCACTATGGCTATAGCAAAACCATTATCATGAGAAATGCTTAGGGAAGTTTGAGTGATATTAAAATTTTTTGTAATTTTTTGAGAATATTTTAATTTAGGCGCGTTTTTTTCATCTTTTGATATTTCAATATCAAAAAAACTGCATAATTCACAAATTCCAACACCCAAAGCCTTGCTAGCAGCTTCTTTAGCAGCCCAAAGACCTGCTAGAGTTGCTGGATTTTTAATGAGTATTTGTTCTTTTGGGCTTAGAAATTTATCCAAAAAATTTTTGCCATGTCTAGAATGAATTTTTTCTATCCTAGAAATGGCGATGATATCACAGCCTACACGCATTTAAGAAACTACAAAATCCGTAAAATAAACATTTTTAATAAAGCCATCGGTTAAAATTTCATTGATTTTTCCAACTAGCTCATCTTTTAAACGTTCTTTGCCTTTTTGTGTACTTACTTCTTCAAAAGTTTTAGCTGTTAATGTACGAATAATAATATCACGAATCACCGGGACTTTTTTATCAAGTTCAGGTTTTAAAAGTTCGCTATTTTGTTCTAGTTCTATAGTGCATTTTACATATCTTGAGCCGCTATCGCTAAGTAAATTTAGGGTAAAAGGATCAAGTGGGTACATAGGACCTATATTAGCAAAATCACTACCTCGCTGAGTAGGAGCTGAAACTTTAGGTTTATCAGCTTTTGCTTCTTCTTTTGGAGCTTCTTTGACTTCACTTTCATCACTTGAACTGCTTGAAATAAGCCAAGCAATCACTCCCATAATACTAAGAAGTAAAACAAAAAGTAAAATAACAATAATAATTACAAGTGAACCGCCTTTTTTCTTTTTCGTTTCTTCGTTTTCTAATTCTTCATCCATAAATTTTCCTTCATTTAGTGAAATTAATGTAGAATTGTAGCAAAAATTTCTTTTCTATCCAAATTTGCTTTAGAAAAACGATAAATTTAGGTTAAAGAAGAGATGAATTTAAAGGAAAAAAATGTTAGATGTGATTTTTAGAGAATATGATATAAGAGGGCTTTATGGCAAAGAACTAAATGAAAAAAGTGTTAAGGCTATAGGTTTTTGCTTGGGACAAACCATGCTAAATAAAGGCTGTAAAAATGTAAGTGTGGGCTATGATGCAAGATATAGTGCAAATGAACTTTTTAATTATCTAGTAAGTGGACTTAACAAAGCGGGAATAAAAATCTATGATATAGGGCTTGTACCAACTCCATTGGGGTATTTTAGTCTTTATGAGGGCTTGAAATTTGATGCAAATGTTATGATAACAGGCTCTCATAACCCAAAAGATTATAATGGTTTTAAAATCACTATCAATAAAGAAAGTTTTTTTGGTGTAGAATTAAAAGAGTTTTCAAAAGAAGTTTATAAGCATTTAGATGATGAGATTGAAGAAAATTTAGAAGTAGAAAAATACGATATTTTAAGCCTTTATGTGAAATTTATGTGCGAGCAATTTAGTTTTTTAAAGGATTTTAATTATAAATTTGGTGTTGATTGCACAAATGGTGCGGCTGGAGTGGTGATAAAGCCTTTAATCAAGGCTTTAAATTTAAAAGCTCATGTAATGTTTGCAGAGCCTGATGGACAGTTTCCAAACCACGCTCCAGATCCTACAGAAGAAGAAAACTTAAGTGCAATTAGAGAGTTTTTAAATCAAAATCAAGATTATTCTTTAGCTTTTGCTTTTGATGGGGATGCTGATAGAATGGTTGCTTTGAGTAAAACTCATGTATTTTGCGGGGATGAGCTTTGTTATTTGTTTGCTAAAAATATTCCTAATCCACGCATTTTAGGTGAGGTAAAATGTTCTAAAAATCTTTTTGATGAAGTGGCTAAATTTGGAACTATTTTTATGGGAAAAACAGGACATTCTAATATTAAAAAAATGATGAAAGAAAAAGATATTGATTTGGCTGCTGAAGTGAGTGGACATATTTTCTTTAAACATAGATATTTTGGTTATGATGATGGAATTTACGCATTTTTAAGAGCCTTAGAACTTGTTTATAAGGGTTTTGATTTAGAAAGTATGATTAAAGCTTTACCAAAACTTTATACTACACCTGAAATTAAAATCCCTGTAAATGAAGAAGAAAAATTTAAACTTGTGGAAGAATTTCAAAAAGAGATTGAAAAAGGAGCTTTAAAAGGTGTTAAAAGTCTTTGTGAAATCGATGGAGCTAGGATAGATTTTGGCGATGGATGGGCTTTGCTTCGTGCGTCTAACACCAGCCCTTATCTTATCACACGCTTTGAAGCAACTTCTTTAGAAAGAGCAAAAGAGCTTGAAAGTATGGTATTTACTTTATTTGATGATATAAAAGCTAGGCTTAAGAATTGATGAGATAATATTTCGCGATTTAAATTTATTTTAAAAAGGAATTAAAAATGAAAAAAATACTTGTTCTACTTTCGTTATGTGCCTTTGCTTTTGGTGCAAGTGAATGTGATAGAAAAATCGATCGTATCAATAAAGAAATTAGTTTTTCTAAAGCGCATAATGATACAGCTAGAACTTTAAGCTTGGAGCTTGCTTTAAAACAAGTACAAAATGATTGTGCTAAAGATCCTATGTTTTATGATAAAAAGTTAGAAGCTAAAAAACTTAAAGAACAAGAAGTGGAAAAAATCGAAAAAGAACTTGATGCTTTAAAAGAACAAAAAGATTATATGAGTAAGGCTGAGTATAAAGCTAAAAAAGAAGCTTTAAAAGAACAAAAAGAGAAAATCAAAAAAGAAATTAAAGAATATATTGATAATCTCTAAAAATTAAAAGGTTAATTAAATTTAGCCTTTTTAAACCCTACCTTTTTTAAGACTTTCTAATAATTCTTCTATATTATAAATTCCTCTGTGTTCTGGTGTTAAAAGATGGATTAAAATATCACCAAGATCAATCACGCTCCATTCTTCACTACTATCTATGTTTAGAAATTCCTCACCTTTGGCTTTAAGTTGTGTTTTAAGCTCATCGATCAAAGATAGGGCGTGTCTTTCTCCTAAAGTAGCTGCGATAATGACATATTTTACAAAGTATTCTTGCTCGCTCATGTCAATGGTTTTGATATCTTCAGCTTTTTTTTCATCTAAAATTTTAACAATTAAATCTATTCTTTCTTGCATTCTTTTCCTTTAATTTTTGAAATTGTATCAATTTTTTTGTAATTTTTCATAATATTTTTTTACTTCATCTTTAATTTCTTCACAAACTTCATTTGTATTTAAAGTATTGCGTATGAAAGAAGAAGCGATTTTTTTATCGGTTTTTAAATCTTTGAAATTCTTAGGAATTTCTATATCATTGCGATTGGCAATAATAAATTCTACTAAAGAATTAAGTTTTTCAAAATCATGCCAAAGATGAAGTTTTTCTAAATGATCTGCGCCGATTAAAAGATAAAATTTACTAGGATTATAAAGCTTATAAAGATACTTAACGCTTTCTATACTAGGAACAGGGCGTTTTTGCTTGGTTTCAAAATCACAAATTTCAACTTTTGGCAAATGCCCCCAAAGTTTTTTAACCCATAAAAATCTTTGCTTTTCATCAGCGCTAAAACTTTGTTTAAAAGGATTGATATAAGTAGGCATAATAACAAATTTGTCAATATCTAATTTCTCTAAAGCCTCTAAAACAACGCTATTATGACCATTATGTGGTGGATCAAAACTGCCACCAAAAAGTGCTATCTTCATTAAATTTTTAACCTTTTTTTTGTAGAATATTAACATTATATTTTGCAAAAGGAAATTAAATGGCTGTAAAAGTTGCTATAAATGGTTTTGGACGCATAGGCAGATGTGTTGCAAGAATCATCTTAGAAAGAAATGATATTGAGCTTGTGGCGATAAATGATACTACGGATATTGAACTTACAAAATACCTTTTTAAATACGATACAGTACATGGTGAATTTAAAGGCAGTGTTGATAGTGAAGGCGATGATTTAGTGGTAAATGGTAAAAAAATCAAAGTATTTAAAAGTCGCAATGTAAAAGATCTTGACTTTGCAAAATACGGCGCACAAATTGTTTTAGAGTGCACAGGGGCGCATTTAACTATGGCAAAATGTCAAGAATTTATAGATATGGGAGTGCAAAAAGTGATCATGAGTGCTCCTGCAAAAGATGATACACCTACTTATGTTTTAGGAGTAAATTCAGAACTTTACAAGGGTGAAAGCATTATTTCTAATGCAAGTTGTACAACAAATTGTTTAGGTCCTGTTTGTCGTGTTTTACAAGATAATTTTGGTATCGAAAAAGGACTTATGACAACAATACATGCTTATACAAATGGACAAAGTATTATTGATGCTAAAGCTAAAGATAAACGCCGTTCTCGTGCTGCAGCACAAAATATCATTCCAACTTCTACAGGCGCAGCAAAAGCTATGAAACTTGTTATGCCTGAACTTAATGGCAAACTTCACGGACAAAGTATGCGTGTGCCAGTGATTGATGTATCAAGCGTGGATTTAACTGCGCAACTAAGCCGCAAAGTCAGCAAAGATGAAATCAATGAAGCTTTTAGAAAAGCTGCAACTACAAATTTAAAAGGCATTTTAATGGTAGATGATGATGAAAGAGTTTCAAGTGATTTTATCACTTGTTCTTATGGAGCAATTGTGGCAAGTGATTTAACTCAAGTGATTATGGATGATTTTATCAAGGTAATTGCTTGGTATGATAATGAATGGGGCTATTCAAGTCGTCTAGTAGATATGGCAGTATATATTGCAAATAGGGCTTAATCATGAGTGATATTATTTCTATAAAAGATATTGATTTAGCTAAGAAAAAAGTTTTTATAAGATGTGATTTTAATGTTCCTCAAGATGATTTTTTAAACATCACCGATGATAGACGCATAAGATCAGCTATTCCTACGATAAGATACTGTTTGGATAATGGTTGTAGTGTGATTTTAGCCTCTCATTTAGGGCGTCCAAAAGAAATTAGTTCCAAGTATTCTTTAGAACCTGTTGCTAAGCGTCTTGCTAGACTTTTAGATAAAGAAATTATTATGGCAAAAGATGTTATCGGCGAAGATGCAAAAACCAAAGCTATGAATTTAAAAGCGGGTGAAATTTTACTTCTTGAAAATTTGCGTTTTGAAAAAGGCGAAACTAAAAATGATGAAAATTTAGCCAAAGAACTTGCCTCTATGGCTCAAGTTTATGTCAATGATGCTTTTGGAGTATGTCATAGAGCACATTCTAGTGTGGAGGCTATTACTAAATTTTTTGATGAAAAACACAAAGGTGCAGGATTTTTACTCCAAAAAGAAATTGATTTTGCAAGCAATCTTATCAAACATCCAGCACGTCCTTTTGTCGCTGTTGTTGGAGGTTCAAAGGTAAGTGGAAAACTTCAAGCATTGACAAATTTATTGCCAAAGGTAGATAAATTAATCATAGGTGGAGGTATGGCATTCACTTTTTTAAAAGCTTTAGGTTATGATATAGGAAATTCACTTTTAGAAGAAGAACTTTTAGAAGAAGCTAATAAAATTCTTACCAAGGGTAAAAATTTAGGAGTGAAAATTTATCTTCCAGTAGATGTTGTAGCCGCTCCTGCGTGCTCACAAGATACGCCGATGAAATTTGTTCCAGTACAAGAAATTCCAAATGGTTGGATGGGTTTAGATATAGGACCTGCAAGTGTGAGACTTTTTAAAGAGGTGATTTCTGATGCGCAAACGATTTGGTGGAATGGACCTATGGGTGTTTTTGAGATTGACAAATTTTCAAAAGGCAGTATTAAAATGAGTCATTATATCAGCGAAGGACATGCAACTTCTGTTGTTGGTGGTGGTGATACGGCTGATGTGGTTGCGCGCGCAGGCGATGCAGATGAGATGACTTTTATTTCTACTGGAGGGGGTGCTTCTCTCGAACTTATAGAGGGTAAAGAACTTCCAGGCGTAAAAGCTTTAAGATCTAAGGAAAATGAATGATCTTTGCTGCAAATTTAAAATGCAATCACACAAGGGCAAGCTTTAAAATTTATGCTGAAATTTTAAATAAAACCATGGGAGCAAAATGTGATGATATCATCGTTTTTCCTCCTAGTATAGCATTTTTAGAAAATGAAAATAACTTCATACAAGGAGCGCAAAATTTTTATCCTTGTGTTAATGGTGCTTTTACAGGCGAACTTGGAAAAGAGCATTTGGACGAATTTGGGATCAAATGCGTTTTAATTGGGCATTCTGAAAGAAGAGCCTTAGGAGATGAAGAACTTATTAAGGCTAAATTTAATTTTGCCAAAGAGCACGCTTATAAAATTGTTTTTTGTATAGGTGAAAATTTAGATACAAAAAATTCAGGTAAGACTTTAGAGTTTTTAAAAAAACAACTTGAAATTATTGATTTAAATTATGAAAAACTCATCATTGCTTATGAGCCTATTTATTCTATAGGAATGGGAGTGAGTGCGCAAAGTGTAGATATTGCTAAAGTGCTTGAATTTTTAGCGAGTTTAACTAAGGCACCTTTGCTTTATGGTGGAAGTGTGAATGAAAATAATATTAAAGAAATTCTAAGTGTAAAATATTGTGGTGGAGTTTTGATAGGCTCTGCAGCTTTAAAAGTAGAAAATTTTATAAAATTAATCAAAGGATAAAAGATGATTATGAAAGGTAAAAAAGGCCTTATTGTAGGGGTTGCAAATAATAAATCTATCGCTTATGGCATAGCAAAAGCATGTTTTGATCAAGGAGCCGAGCTTGCTTTTACTTTTTTAAATGATGCTTTAAAAAAACGCGTAGAACCTATAGCACAAGAGTTTAATTCTAATTTTGTTTATGAGCTTGATGTAAACAATAATGAGCATTTAGATTCTATCGCTGAAAAAATCAAAAAAGATTTAGGCGAGATTGATTTTGTAGTGCATGCGGTTGCTTTTGCTCCAAAAGAAGCTTTAGAAAATTCTTTTTTAGAAACTTCAAAAGAAGCTTTTGATATAGCTATGCAAACTTCTGTGTATTCTTTACTTTCTTTAACACGTGCAGTTTTACCTATTTTAAAAGATAAGGGTTCGATTTTGACTTTAAGTTATCTTGGTGGGGTTAAATATGTACCTCATTATAATGTTATGGGTGTAGCAAAAGCTGCACTTGAAAGTTCTGTGCGTTATTTAGCAAGAGATTTAGGGGTAAAAGGAATTCGTGTTAATGCTATTTCATCAGGTCCTATTAAAACTTTAGCAGCAAGTGGAATAGGGGATTTTAGAATGATTTTAAAATACAATGAAATCAATTCTCCTTTAAAACGCAATGTTAGTATAGAAGATGTAGGAAATTCGGCTATGTATTTACTTAGCGATTTGGCAAATGGTGTTACAGGTGAAATACACTATGTTGATGCAGGATATAACATCATGGGTATGGGTGATGTTGAAAAAAATGAAGAAGGGCAAACTGTTCTTTGTTGGGATAATCAAAAAGGATAAAAAATGGCAAAGCTTAGCAATGAAGAATTAAAAAATATACTTGAAGATCGCATTAAAAAACTTGAAAATTCTACTTTAAAAGAGGATAAGGTTATCAATGAAGAAAGTGTAAAAATTCTTGCTAGGCATTTATCTTTAGGCAATGAAATTCCAGCTCTTGCTCAAAGATTTTTTCAAATCGCACCTAAAACAAAGTTAGTATGGCTTCATCTTTGTGAATGTACAGGGTGTAGCGAGAGTTTGTTGCGTTCTGAGTTGCCAAGTTTTGATGAGCTTATTTTTGATTTTTTTTCTTTAGAATATCATGAAACTTTAATGGCAGCAAATGGCACTAAAGCCGAAGAGCTTTTAGAGTATGTTTTAGAAGAAGATTTTATTTTAGCGGTTGAAGGTGGTGTTGCAGCGATTGATACTTTTTTTCTTACTATAGGAGTACAAGGAGAGAGTGGCTATGAAATTTTAGAAAAACTAGCTGCTAAAGCCAAGGCTATCTTTGCAGTGGGCACTTGTTCAAGTTATGGTGGTATTCAAGCTGCCTATCCAAATCCTAGCAAAACCTGTGGTATTAGTGAAGTCTTAAGTCAAAAAGTAGTAAATATTCCAGGTTGTCCTCCAAGTGATGTAAATATCATTGCGACTTTAAGTTTTTTTGCTTTATTTGGAATTTTGCCTGAACTTGATGAGCAAAATCGTCCTGTGTGGGCTTATGGTAAATGTTTGCATGATATGTGTGAAAGAAAGGCGAAATTTGAAAGTGGGATTTTTGCTGAACATTTTGATGATGAAGCTGCAAAGAATGGAGCTTGTTTATTTAAGATAGGTTGTAAAGGACCTTATACTTACAATAACTGCCCTAAAGTGAAATTTAATGCTAAAACTTCTTGGCCAGTGGCTGCAGGACATGGTTGCATAGCCTGTAGTGAGAAAAATTTTTGGGATGAGTTTGGAAATTATGAAAAGCCTATGGCAAATATTTTTTCTTACGCTAAACTTTGCAATGAAGAGTTAAAACAAGAATTTTTTATAGAAGAGCAAATTAAAATTTTAAAACAAATAGATTTTGAATTTGAAAGCAATATAAAACTTATTTTACAAAATATAGCTAAAAATAAATTAGGCGCTTTGCTTGTAGAAAATTATAAAAAATCCTTTGAAAAAAACTATGCTTTTATAGAGCAAAATTTTGATGAAAATTCCATGCCTTCAAAAGATTTTTGGAAATATCTTGAGATGAGTTTTATTTTAGTTAAAGGTGAGTTTTTAAAAGATAAGAATGATTTTTTAATTGCGGCAAAAAATTACGCTTTTAAACATGCAAGTCCTTATGATTTTAAGTTGAATATGAACGCTGAAAAACCAAAGCTTGATGTGAGTAAATCTTTTCGTATGACTTTAATCTATCTTTGCGGCGGACTTGATTTTGAAGGTATTGCTTATAGCATTTTAAAAGCTTTTGAAGATAATATTACTAAAATTTCATCATTAAAAGCAAGTTAATTTAATAAAATTTTAGTGATATGAAGTCCTATAAAAGCTACTATATAAGCACTTGTGCAGGTAAAAAGAAAGAGAAAAAGAGTGTATTTTAGCTTTCCGCTTTCTTTTGAAAACACTATAGTTGCTGCAAAGCAAGGATTATAAATCATTACAAATAAAATAAAAGCCACTGCACTTGGTATGGGTATATTTTTAGCGACAATTCCTTTTAAATCATTATTTGTTTCATCTACATCTTTTCCTAGTGAATAAAGCACTCCCATAGTTGAAATCATCACTTCTTTAGCAGCCAAACCACTGATTAAAGATACGCTTAATTTCCAATCTAACTCAAGGGGTTGAAAAATAGGTTCTATGCCTTTGCCAAATTGTCCTAAATAACTTTGTTTTATAGCTCTTTCTTGAGCATTAAAATCATTTAAATTTTCTTCACTTTTTGGAAAATTACTAGCAAACCATATAAGCAAAGAGGCCAAAAGTATGAAAGTTCCTGCTTTTTTAAGATACATTTTGGCTTTATTATAAACCATAAACCAAACTAAATGCCAATTTGGCATACGATATTTTGGCATTTCCATAACAAAAGGTTCATCAAGTCCACGAAATGCTGTCATTCTTAAAAATTTTGCAGCAAAAAGTCCTAAAATCGCACCTAAAATATAAATTCCAAAAAGATAATTTCCTGCTTTTTCACTTGGAAAAAAAGCGCCGATAAAAAGCACATATACAGGAAGTCTTGCCCCGCAACTCATAAAATTGATCACAAAAAGAGTTAAAAGCCTATCTCTTTTATTCTTAAGAGTGCGTGTAGCCATAAAAGCAGGTACTGAACAACCAAAACCAGTGATTAGTGGAATAAAACTTTTACCATGCAAACCAAATTTATGTAAAATTCCATCAAGTAAAAAAGCTACTCTTGACATATAGCCTGTGGTTTCTAAAAGAGCTATGCCTAAAAATAAAATCATTATATTAGGCAAAAAAAGTATCACAGCACCAACACCTGCGATAATCCCATCAGCCAAAGCTGAAGCGATAAAGGTATTAGAAATATTGTTTTTAACAAATTCACCTAAGGTATTAAAGCCCGATTCTATATAGTCCATAGGAATTTGTCCTAAGCTAAAGGTGAGTTGAAATAAAAGCCACATTAAAAATAAAAATATAGGTAAGCCAAAGAATTTATGGATTAGTAAGGCATCGATTTTTTTGGTTAAATTTCTTTCTTCTTTTTTGTGTGTGATAATTTTTTTTGAAAGTTCATTAATAAAATATAATAAATCTTCTTTTTCTGGACTTTTTTCGCAAAGCGGAGTGTAAAATTGGGATCTTGGAATAAATTTACTTTCAAATAAAATAATAATTTTTTGCAGTAAAAGTTCTAAATTTTCTTTTGTTTTTGCTGAAATTTCAATAACTTGACTTTGAAATTCTTGGCTTAAAATAGAAGTGTCAAGCTCTATACCTTCTTTTTTGGCTTCATCGTACATATTTAAAGCTAAAAGCATTTTTTTATTAAGGCTTAAAAGTTCTGCGCTAAGGATAAGATTGCGTTCTAAATTGGTAGCATCTAAAACATTAACAATAACATCATAGTCATTTTGATTTAAAAAATGACGTGTGATTTTTTCTTCTTCGCTATATCCATCTAAAGAATAAGTTCCTGGCAAGTCAATAACTTCAAATTCATAGTTTTTGTAAAAAGTTTTTGCACTTGCTTTTTCTATAGTAACTCCGCTAAAATTTCCTACTTTCATATTGGCTTTGCAAAGTGCATTAATAAGAAGACTTTTGCCTACATTAGGCTGACCTACAAGGGCTATTTTGATTTTTTTCATATAAGATTCACTTCTATGGTTTTAGCTTCATCAGATCTTAGGATAACGCAACTTGTATCAAGTTCTACCATTATGGTGGCATTTTTTAAAGAGGAGTGAATTTTTTTCAAGTTTTTATTTTTAATAAATCCAAAGCTTAAAAGTCTATTTTTGAGTTCTTTGTAAGCGTTTAAATTGACAATAATAGCCTTTTGTCCATCTTTTAACTCGTTTAAAGTCATTGTAATTCCTAAATTAATAATAAATATTATAATAAAAAAGTGTAATGAAATTATCCTTCTTATAAAAAGAAGGATTAATATTTAAAAAGAAAAGTGGTTTAAATTTTCTAGATTGATGATTTGAACTAGAATTTTGTTAGTTTTAGCATTATCAAGGTAAATTTGTGTATTGGCTAAAAATTTAGCTTTTAATTCTTCAAAACTTAGTGGATTATCAAAATTACCTTTATTGATAAAAACATCTTTTTGGATTATGCGTCCATCTTGCAAACTGGCTTCTAAATGCCCTGGAAAATATTTTGGAAAGCCTTGAGATTTTCTTTTTTCGTAACTGATTTTTTTAGCAAATTCTAGTACTTCTTCACGCTTTAAATTTTCATAAGATTCAAGAGTGATTTTACCGTCAAAGAATCCTAGAGACATCAAAAAAGGCATGGAAAATTTAGCTTCATAAGCACTATTTGGAGTGTATTTTGCTTCCAAAGGATCACAGATAAAAGAAATAGGAACTTCATCTACAAAGCAATGAATACTTTTAATTTCATCAGCTTTTAAACCATCATTTTTTAAAGCAATGGCACAATCAATAAGCCCATGAGCAAAATGACAACTTGGATAAGGCTTGATTGAAACTTGCATGGTTTGCCAAATTTCACCTAAGGCTTTGCTAAGTTCTGTTTTATCGCATTCTTCTTCTATACCAAAACATTTAAAGATATTATCCCTACCTTCAAAAATACTCAAAGGCCCACTCATATTGTTTTTAGCAAAATGAGCTACCATAATGCCGTTTTTAATAGCATTGGCAATATGTAAAACTTTTGAATTAGATCCATTGGATAAAAACTCATTAACCCCACTTGCAAAACTTCCTGCAAGTCCTAAAGCATTGATGATGTGTTCTTTGTTAAGATCTAGCAAGATTGCACTTGCACTCACGCTTCCAAAAATTCCTGCAATAGCAGTAGTATGAAAACCACGCTTATGAAAAGTGCCTTTACTTGCAATGCCTACTCTAGCTGCAATTTCCCAGCCTACTATAAAAGCTTTAATGATTTTTTTCGCATCTTTGCTAACATGAAAACCATAATTTAAACAAAGTGGAGTTAAAATCGCACTTGCATGCAAAATCGCTTCTGTATGCGTATCGTCAAAATCTAACGCATGAGAAGCAATGCCATCTAGCATGGCTGCGTATATAGGATCTAATTTTTGATCATTTACCCAAATAGGAGTAATTTTTTCTGTGCTTAAATTTTCAAAAGCTTTAAAAGCATTTAAAACACATTCTTCTTTGCTTGCTGCTATAGCTGTTCCAAGGCTATCAAGCATAAGTTCTTTAGCCCTTTGAACAACTGTATTAGGGATATTTTCATATTTAAGATTGAAAATAAAATCCGCTAAAATTTCACTATAGAACATGATTTTTCCTATTTTAAGATAGCGCTATTTTTGATTTTTGCTAAAAATTCATCTACAAGTTTTGGTGCATATCCTACATAGGTTGTTGCATCAAGTAAAGCATCAATTTCTTTTTCTTTCAATACCTTAGATACTCTTTTATCTGCAAGTAAAACTTCTTTAAAAGTTTTTTGTTTTTCTATACCTAGCATAGCATTTTCATAAACAATTTCATGGGCATGTTGTTTTCCATAATGATCGCTTAATGCAAACATAACACGCTCGGCTAAAACAAAACCATTAAGAGTATTTAAATTTTTAAGCATTTTGTCTCTTTTTACTTCTAAATCGCTAAGAGCGAATTTCATATTTGCTAAAACCACAGAAAGCATTAAAAACATTTCAGGTAAAAGCTTCCATTCCATTTTCCAAACTTGACCATCTCTTTCATGTTCATGTCTTTCAATATCACTTAAAATGGCTAAATTTGCTTTAAAGGCATTGCTTACTGTAACTGCATTTTCGCTTACCGCAGGATTTCTTTTGTGTGGCATAGTGCTTGATCCTACTTGTCCTTTGCCAAAAGGTTCAGCAACTTCATCAATTTCATTATGTGAAAGGATTAAAATTTCATGAGCGATTTTGTTAAAGGTTGCGTTGATATTACCTAGCACAAAACCAAGCTCTATAAAGCGATCACGTGCGCTCTGCCAAGAAATATTAGGCACATCAAGTCCTAAATTTTCTAAAGTGAGTTTTTCTACCTCATTGCACTCATCACTTAAACTTGCTTTAGTTCCTACAGCACCTACTATACTGCCTACATAAAGTCTTTTTTCAAGCTCAAGTATTCTTTCAAAATGACGCTCAAGTTCGCTTAACCAAATAGCCACTTTATGTCCAAAAGTAATAGGCAAAGCTTGAAGTGTTAAAGTTCTTCCCATCATAGCAGTATTTTTATGGGTTTTAGCTAGTTTTGCTAGGGCTTTTGCGATAGCTTTTAATTCGCTTTTTATAAGAGTCATTGCTTCTTTAAATTGTAAAACCAGTCCTGTATCGATGATATCTTGAGTGGTTACTCCAAAATGCACATATTCTCCTAAATTATTATCGCAAGCTTTTTCTAATCCTCTTACAGTAGGAACTAAAGGGTGTTTAGTCTTTTTAAATTCAGCAAAGATAAAGTCCATATCCATAAATTTATAATGAGCTTTTTTTGCGATCTCATCAGCTGCTTTTTTAGGGATAATTTTAAGTTTTGCTTGTGCTTTTGCTAAAGCTGCTTCAACATCGAGCCATTTTTGTATGCGGTTTTGTTCGCAAAAAATAGCACGCATTTCCTGCGTGCTCCATGAGTCTGCTAGTAATCTATGATCAAATACGCTAATTCCTGTCATCTTATCTCCTTATTTTTTAATACTATCAAAAGCTTGTGTTAAATCAGCAATTAAATCTTTAGTATCTTCAAGACCTATATGAAATCTTACAAATGGCCCTCTTGCATTCCAATTTGTTGCAGTTCTAGGTGGAGTAGTTACGGTGGCCAAGCTTTCATATCCACCCCAGCTAGCACCAATTGAAAAGTATTCTAGTTTATCTACAAATTTAATAGCATCATCTTTGTTATAACCTTCTGCAAATTCTATGGTAATCATACCATTTGCACCTTTATGATCACGCATGAAAATTTTATGATTTGGGTGGGATTTGAGTTTTGGATAGAAAATTGTTTTAATTTCTTTTCTGCTTTGTAAAAACTCTACAATTTCATCAGCACTTTTTTCATGAGCTTTCATTCTCACATCTAGTGTTCTCATACCACGAAGTACTAAGTAAGCATCATCAGGGCTTGTTGTAAAGCCTAAGGCTTCTGGAAGTTTGTCAAAATTTTTCCATTCTTTTTCGTTGATTACTACTATACCCATGGTTGCATCAGAGTGTCCACTAAGATATTTTGTAGCGGCGATAACTGAAATATCCACTCCAAGTTCTAAAGGATTTAGAAAATATCCACTAGAATAAGTATTATCAATGGCTACAGGGATATTATGCGCATGGGCAATTTTGCAAAGTTTTGGTAAATCTATGATTTCATAAAGTATAGAACCTGGACTTTCACATAAGATAAGCTTGGTATTAGGTTTGATTTTTTCTTCTACATCACTTGCATCAGCTTTTAAAAAATCAATTTCAACACCCATTTTTTCTAAAAATAATTCGCAAATCGTTCTTACAGGCCCATAAATTGCATCGGTAATTAAAAAATGTGCATCTTTGCTTGCATAGTTTAAAAGCACCATAGCTAATGCTGCAAGTCCTGTTGGGAAAAGTTGTGCTCTATAGCCACCCTCTAGAGTGCAAATAAGTTTTTCAAGTTCAAAATTAGTTGTTGTTCCTCTAGCTCCATAACTTAAAACACGATCCGTTTTTCTTAATTCTCTGTATTTTTGCCAAGTTGCGTGATCTTTAAAAAGTATGGTTGATGCACGCATAAGTGTAGGATTAACTGATCTTACTTCAGCGCCTTGATCACCTCTGCCACAATGAATAAGTTTAGTTTTTGAGTTCATTTTTTCTCCTTTTTAAAGATAAATATAAGTCATAATAACATTTGCAATAGCCGCTACAAGCATAGGAATAGCTGTTCTTTTAATCACGGCAAAAGGACTTACTTTTGCAATAGCTGAGATAGCTAAGATTGCTGGTGCAATAGGACTAACACATCTTCCAAAGCCCGTCATGATTTGAATTGGTGCTATCATGGTGATAGTTTCAACTCCAAAGTGTTTTGCTATATTTGGGATAAGTGGAGCAAAACTAAAAAATGCTGCATTTCCTGAACCCATTAAGAAAGCACAAACTGCAAGCAAGATTGAAACGGCGATAATAATAGCCAAAACTCCAAATCCTGCATTTTTGCAAAATTCTATTAAAGTATCTACAAAACCTACAGATAAAAGACCACTTGCAAATACCTGACCACAAACGATGAGTGAAACCGTGATAACAAATAAATGTCCCATTCCTTTAAAGAAAATCATAATAGAATTAAGAGTTTCTACTATGCTTTTATAGCGTATCATTTCAAAAATAATAGCCACAAAAGTTGAAATCACCATTGCTACTGGAACATTCATTTTAATTGCGGTACTAGCAGCTGCTTTGACTTCTTCAGCGCTACTTATTCCCATTAAAACCAAGATGCTATCGAGTACTGAACTAAATCCTAGGATTAAAACCAAAGGAATTATAGGTAAAATCGCATAAATTCTAGGAGGTTTTTTAAGTTCTTTTTCTTTGCCTTCATTTTCATTTAGTTCTTTTTCAATTTCTTGTGCATTGAAGACAAAATTATCTTTTTTGTCAAAAAATTTATTGCAAAGATATATTGCAATACCTACAGCTATAATGATAGGCAAGGTTGTAGGGAGTTGATAATGAACAAAATAAATTGCAGGATCAACTTCAGCTTTTTCTGAGGCCATGATCACATTTCCACTTCCAGGTCCATGATCGATATATTGACAAATAGCAATCACACTTAAGGCAGAAAGTTTTGAAACACCAGAGCGTACAAGTATAGGATACATAGTAACCATAAGTAAAAGTGCCAAGCCTGCGTGAGAAGGGATGAAAAGAACTAAAAATTGCACGATAAAATAAGCAACTATGAGTAAAACATAAGGAGATTTTACGGCTTTTAAAGGTTTTTCAAAAACTTTAAAAAGTGCATAAGAAGCCCCTACATGATCCATATAAGCAGAAAAACCTGCTATAGTCATAAGTGTAAGTCCAAGCCCTGCTAATGTACTTGACATGGTTTGATTAAAAACTTGAAAAATATCAAAAAAACCTAAATTTAAAGAATCTTTGGTAACAATGTGTGGAGAAAGTCCAAAAATAGCAGCTAAGGAAAGTAAAAGCAAGCCACTTAAAAGCAATGCCATGTGAGCATTGATTTTTTTATAAAGCATAAAAACAAGTAAAAAAATGCTAAATAGAGATAAAATAATACCTAGCATATTTTAGCCTTTTTGAGCGATAATCTCTATCTCTACTTTAGCTTTTTTTGGCAGATCTTTTACCGCAAAAGCACTTCTTGCTGGATAAGGATCTTTAAAAAATTCAGCATAAATTTCATTAAATGCTATAAAATCATTAATATCAGCTAAAAAGCAAGTGGTTTTAATCACTTTATCATAACTGATACCATTTTCTTCTAAAATAGCACCGATATTTTTCAAAGATTGTTTGGTTTGTTCTTTGATATCATGGCTTTCTATTTCGCCTGAATCAGGGTTGATAGGAAGTTGTCCTGATATAAATAAAAGTCCATTTGCTTCTCTGTAAGCTGAGTATGGACCAATAGCTTTTGGATAGTTTGACATGAATTCTCCTTTGTTGAATATAGATTAAGCAGAGTGAATTTTATCACTACAATAATAACTTGTCAATAGTTTATTATTATAATAATAAAATTTTATTTTTAAGAAATGTTTTAAAGTATAAAGAGTAGAATTTAATATTATATTAATTTTTATTGAAGGCGGTTTTATGGATGAGGGACAAAAACAACAATTTATAAAGTTGACATATTTTTTAGGAGAAGTCCTAGGTGAGCAATATGAGATAGTGTTTCATGTAATTACTGAAGATGGAGCTTATATTGCGGCAATTGCTAATAATCACATTAGTGGGAGAAGTTTAGATTCTCCCTTGACTGCTTTTGCAAGTGAGCTTATGCAAAATAAAAAATATTTAGAAAAAGATTTTTTATGTGATTATAAGGCTCTTGTTGGAAAATCAAAATTAATTAGAGGATCTACTTTTTTTATTAAAAATCATGATAAATTAGTAGGTATTTTGTGTATCAATCATGATACTAGCATTATGAGAGATTTAATATGCAAGATGATTGATTTAGAAAAAATTGGAGATATGGGTGATATTTTAGGAAATATTAGTTTTTCTCAAAATGATTCAAACATAGAAACATTAAGTTACTCGATAGAGGATATTTTAGTTCAAAGTGTAGATTCTAGTTATTTAAATTCTGATTATCAATTAAGTATTACTCAAAAAGAAGAAATTGCTGAAAAGCTATATGAAAAAGGTATTTTTAATATAAAAGGAGCGGTTCCTATCGTAGCAAAATTTTTAAAAATTTCAGAACCTAGTGTTTATAGGTATCTGAAGAAATTTAAAAAATACTAAAATTTTTTGATAAATTTTAGTATTTTTAGGCTCATTTTCTTTAAAAAATTATTTTTAGATTTTTTGAGTAAAAATTCTGCCACATCTTTGCGTCCAAACATAATAGCAAAAGTATAAGGTGTCATTCCTAAACCATTGTTTTCGTCAATATTTGCTCCATATTTAACTAAAAGTTCACACATAGGTAAATATCCTTTAAAACAAACTCCTGCTAATGGGGTTTGTCCACGATCGTTTTTTTCATCTACTTTTGCACCTTTTTCTAAAAGCATTTTAGCACTTTCATAAGAATTATTATAAGCTGCAAGCATAAGCAAGCTATCTCCTTTATGAGTTTTTAAATTTACATTTAAACCTGCTTCTATCATGATTTTAAGATTTTCGCATTCATTATTTCTTGCAAAATTAAAAGCCATTTTGCAAAGCTCTTCAAATCTTTTTTCTTCTTCTAAGCTAAGAGTTGTCATTGTTTTTCCTTAATTATTATAATCTTTAGTTTGCCACCAAAAGTGGCAAGTAAAAATTATTTTTCTAAAGCTTTTTTAATTCCTATTGCATAATCAGGTGAAATTTTTTCAAAATGTTCTAAAGCTCTAGTGATAATTTTTTCATCAACTCCCTCCATAGAAGCGGCGATATTATGAAAAAGTTGAGTTTTTTGATCATCATTCATAAGATTAAATAAAGCTCTTGGTTGAGTATAAAAGTCATTATCTAGTGGAGCATATCTTTGTGCTACGCCTTCTAAGACTAAATCAGGTTCAAGATAGCTTTTGTCTTCTTTTGGGCTATTATCATAGCTGTTTGGTTCATAATAAGCTGCATCATTTTTATAACTATCAAAATTCATAGCACCAGCGACATTGTAAGTATTCACTTCGCTTTTTGCACGATTTACGGGCAAAAGATGATAATTAGTTCCTATTCTATATCTTTGTGCATCAGGATATGAAAAAATTCTAGCTTGCAACATTTTATCAGGGCTAAAGCCAATTCCAGGAACGATATTGCTTGGACTAAAGGCAGCTTGTTCAACTTCATTAAAATAATTTTGAGGATTTTTGTTTAGAATCATTTCGCCTATATCCATCAAAGGTACAAGACTATGAGGCCAAATTTTTGTCAAATCAAAAGGATTAAATCCAAGCTTTTCTATATCTTTTTCAGCAAGAATTTGAACTTGAACTTTCCATTTTGGAAAATCTTTATTTTCTATAGCATTATAGAGATCTCTTTGATGACTTTCCCTATCCTTTGCTATAAGCTCTGCAGCTTCTTGGTTGGTAAGATTTTTAATCCCTTGTTGGGTTTTAAAATGGAATTTCACCCAAAATCTTTCATTTTTATCATTAATAAAACTATAAGTATGGCTTCCAAATCCATGCATATGACGATAACTTGCAGGAATTCCTCTATCACTCATAAGAATGGTTACTTGATGTAAGCTTTCAGGACATAAACTCCAAAAATCCCAAGCAGCATTATTGCTTCTTAAATGTGTTCTTGGATCTCTTTTTTGAGTATGGATAAAATCAGGGAATTTATAAGCATCACGGATGAAGAATGTCGGAGTGTTATTTCCTACCAAGTCCCAGTTTCCTTCTTTGGTGTAAAATTTAATAGCAAAACCTCTCACATCGCGTTCAGCATCTGCTGCACCTGCTTCACCTGCTACTGTTGAAAAGCGTAAAAATAATGGAGTAACTTCGCCTTTTTGAAAAATTTTAGCTTTGGTATAAGCACTTAAGTCTGCTGTAATTTTTATTTCGCCATAAGCTCCACTTCCCTTAGCATGAACGGTTCTTTCTGGAATTCTTTCTCTATTTTGATGAGCAAGTTTTTCAAGTAAAAGATAATCTTGCATAAGTAAAGGTCCTTTTGCGCCTGCGCTTAATGAATTTTGGTTATCGGCTATAATGTTTCCAAAATCGTTAGTCAATTTTTTCATTGTTTTCTCCTAAATAATAAAATTTATTAATTAGTAAATTATATCTATTAAAAATTAAAATTAACTGAATAATTGTATTTTATTGATAATAAATTTCAAAATAAATTTAGTTTTTTTATATTATAATAATAATTATCAAAATATATTTTAAAAATCACAAAGGAGAATTTATGTCAGTTTTGGTTATTGGTGCAGATGAAATCACTCCTATTAGAGCTGTTTTACATGATTTAGGTGCTAAAAAAATAGAACACTGGGATGCGCGTAATGAAAATAGAGTTAATCGCAAGCCGATTCCTTGTGATACAGAATGTATAGTAATGTTAACAAGCTTTTTAAATCATAATACTATGAAAAAAATCAAAAATGAAGCTAAAAAGCGCAAAATTCCATTAGTTTGTGCAAAAAGAAGTGTAAGTTGTGTGTATTGTGAATATTGTAAAATTTTTAATCTTAATAAAGAATTTTCTTGCTATAAAGGTTAAAGATGTTATTTGGATTTGATGATAAGCGAGAATTTATACCGCAAATTTATCGCTATTTAAACAATCAAGAACTTATGTTGACTTTTTTAACTCAATATAATGCGAGTGTTGATAGCGCTCTAAAAATTCCTCTTTTATATGCAAAAAATACCAAGAGTTTAAAAATGATATTTGGAAATTTTTTACATGATATAATGCATGTTTCATTTGGTAAGATTCAAAACAAGCTTAATACATACGCTTTCTATTTTCAAAAAAGAAAAAGCTTGATTTTTAATACTAAAATATCTAAGAATATCGATCTTTTAAGACTTTTAAGAATTTATCTTTATGGTATTTGTTTTGATGCGCAAATTTTATTTAGCTCTTATGTTTATGATAAGGTTTCTTTTCAAAATAATGGAAAAAATATAGATCAAGATGGTAATCTTATTATAATAGATAAGAAATTTGCAATTTTACCACTTTGCAAAGAGATTAATACACATAATTTAGAAATTGAAAATGAAATTTATGAATTATTGAATTTAATAAAAGAAAATAATTTTGAAAAATTTTATATTGTTTGTCCGCGTAACAAAAATTTCACACATTTTATTGAAATAAAACATTTTTTGTGTGATTTAAACAAAACTATGTTAAAATTAGTTCCGTATAAAATATCAAATCAAATTATAAGGAGAAAATAATGTCAGTAGCAGTAATCTATGGTAGTGCTATGGGAAATACAGAAGGAGCGGCTAATACAATTGCTTCAAAACTTGGAATTAGCGATGTTTTTAATATCTCAGATATTGATGCGGCTAAAATGAATTCTTACGATAAATTAATTTGTGGAACTTCAACTTGGGGAAGTGGTGATTTACAAGATGATTGGGATGGTTTTGATTTTTCAGGGCTTAGTCTTGGTGGAAAAACTGTAGCTGTATTTGGTATGGGTGATAGTGAAAGTTATTCTGACACTTTTTGTGGTGGTATGGGTAAATTAGCTCAAAATTTAAAAGATGCAGGTGCAAATTTGGTAGGAGAAGTTTCAACTGATGGTTATACATTTGAAGCAAGCGATGCGGTTGTAGATGGTAAATTTGTTGGACTTGCTCTTGACAATGATAATCAAGAAGATCAAACTGAATCAAGAATTGATGCTTGGGTAGAACAAATCAAACCTTATTTTGCTTAATAATTCTTAAAATCAAGAGTTTTTATACTCTTGATTGTCTTTTCTTAAAAATAAAAAAAACTCACTATTTGATTTATAATTTTATTTTCTAAAGATAATTGACAGCGTTCTTTATTTCCAAGATAAGCTGTTCTTGCAAGAAGACTTGTTTTTTGAGAATTGTAATTTTTAGAGTTGATTTGTAAATTAACTTGCATAGTATAGTAGTTTTCTACCATCCATTCTCCATCACTTTCGAAAGGATCAAAATCATAAAAAAATCTTGCTGAAGTTGTGATTTTTTGAGCATAAGAACGCTTTTTCATATCTACAAGATTGATTAAAATTTCATAATCTGCATTCTCTTTTACTTCTTTTAAGCCTAAATTTTTAAGTTTTAAAGCCAAATCTCTATCCAAAGTAGTTCGAAGTTGGCTAGGATTTTGAAAGGAAATTTTAAAACTTTGTTGTTTTTGCGATCTGATAAAAATGCCTTCATTGCTTGTTTGAATAAAGCTTTGTATGAAAGTTGCATTGGTGCAAGCACTCATAAAGAGTGCTATAAAAAAGCTTAAAATTAAAGCAAATTTAGACATTAGGTTTATTTAATAATAGTTGGAGTAGCACTAAGACCTAATGAGCGATATTTTTCATATAAGGAAAAAACTTCTTTTAATTCTGCATCACTTACTTTTGGATAATTTTTGATATTTGCATCATAGTATTTGTTTAAAATTGCGATTTTTTCTTTATCATTTTTTGCTTTTTTTGCTTCTTTGTAGATTAGAGCGGATTTTTCAAAAGCAGATTTTCCATGTACTGGAGTTAAAATATAATTAACTTGATAGTTTTTAAGTTCATCATCAATTTGAGCTAAATGCTCTCTACAATATGGACATTCAGGATCCGAAAAAACATAAATTGCAGGTTTATTTTTATCTCCCAAAGCTATTACCATGGTTTCTTTTTGTGCTACAGCTTTAGCATTTTTTGTAAAATTTTCTCTTGCTTCTTGAAATTTTTTCATTTCATATTCTTGAGCATAGGAAATTCCCGTTTTCAAATCGATAAGATCAGGGGTAATAAGACTATCTTTTGTAAAAAGAATGTTTTCTTGTTTTTGTCCATTTAATTCAACGCTTACAATAACACTTTCAAAACCCGTATTACCAATCTTTTGACGATTTGATACACTAACGGTAGCATTTGGAAATTGTGCTTTAATGCTTTTTGAATAAAAATCACTAATTTCTGAATTACTTGCAGCAAACAAAGATGCTGAACAGGCAAGAATTAAACTTAATTTTTTCATAGTTTATAAATCCTTTAAATAAATTATGTTTAATTCTATAATGATTTTCTAAATGCTTGTTAAAAATCTTTTTTCAGCTTCTTTACTTACTTGAGGAAATTTGTCTAAGTATTCTAAATAAGCAATAGCATATTTTCTTGAAAGATTAAAATATTCTTTCATACTTTGCACATCAAGACTTTGATTTTTTAATAAATCTAAACATTCTTGCATAAGTTTTTCAAGAGCTTGTTTTTCTATAAAAAGATTGTGTGAAAGTCTTACAACTAAGCCTTTTTGGGTAAGTTTTTTGAGTATATTATCTCCGCTTTTTCTGTCAAGTTCTAAAAAATCATAAAGATTATAAGGAGCTTCGGGTTTAATGCCTTGTTTTTTAAAAATTTCATATAATTGATTATTATTTTTTTCTTGAAGTTTTTCAAAATCTATACCTTTTTTAAAATAAATTCCATTTTGAAAATCCAATAAATTTGACATTTCTTTAAGTCCGAGTTCGCAAAAATTTTCACTTGCCCAAGTAATCCTTAAGGCTAAAGAATGTGCTGAAAGCATGGCATAAGGATTTTTTTCAAGTATGAATTTGATGAAATTTTTAATTTCTTCTAGACTTTGTAAATGATATACATTAAGATTTTTTTCATCGACAAATACTTGATTTAATTCTTTTGCTAATTTCAATGCTTTTTGATGAGAGAGTTTAAATCTTTGATAACTTGAAAGCAAGCCAAAGCCATATTTGTGTGCGTCTTTTAAGAAGGAAAAAGCCGCTTTAAAATCTTTATTTTTCAAAAACATTAAAAATTTATTTTTTTGTTCTTTTTTTAAAGGTTCGCTTAAAGGATTTAAAACCCTACCACCGCCTATAACACGATTGTTTTGTAATAAAATAAAAGCCTCATCAAAACTTAAAAATACATTTTTATCAAAACTAAAATGCACAAAAAATTCATCATTTTCTAGTTTTTTTAATATATTTATTTTGCATTCTATTTGTCTTGAACCCACGCAAAAAATCATTTTGCTATTTTGTAAATTTTTTGCTTTAACTAAAGCATCGCATTCTTTAAAGGCTTTAAAATAACCTTTTTTACTTAGTAAATAACCTTTTTTTAACTCTTTATAATCACAATTTAAACTTAAAGCCACACGGTTACAAGCTTTGATTTGCTCTAAATTAGTATCGTGGTTTTGTATATTTTTAACAATGAGTTCTTTTTGAGTGTCTAAACAGATGATTTTTTCATTTAAAGTGATGCTTCCTTCATTAAGACTGCCTGTAACGACAGTTCCTATGCCTTTTAGAGAAAAAACTCTATCGATATAATAATGAAAAATCAGTTCTTCATCGTTTTCTTTGTTTTCTATGGTATAAAGATAATTTTTTAATTCTTCTATGCCTTGATTATTTTTTATACTGGTGTGAAATACTTTTAAAATGGGATAATCTAAATTTTTTAACTCTTCTAAAATTTCTACACTTTTTTGCTCTATATTTTCACAAAGATCGCATTTGCTAAGTACTAAAATAATATTTTTAATATCAAGAATTTTTAAAATTTCTAAATGTTCTAAACTTTGTTCTTTTAAACCCTCGTTAATATCTACAACAAACAAACAAACACTAAAGCCAAAAGCTCCACTTACCATAGTTTTAACCAAATCTTTATGTCCTGGAACATCGATAAAAGAAATGTTTTTATCTTTTAATTTAAGATTTGAAAAACTTAAATTAATGGTGATTTGTCTTTCTTGTTCTTCTTTTAAACTATCGCCTTCAAAACCATTTAAAGCTTTAATGAGTGAAGTTTTTCCATGATCAATATGTCCTGCAGTTCCTATAATAACAGATTTCATAAGTTTTCCATTTGATTGATTGTAAGAATAAGTTTTTGAAGTTCACTTTCTTGTATAGTTCTAAAATCAAGAACAAATTCATCATTTTCAATGCGTCCTATGATATTTTCTTTTCTAAATCGAGTTTGTAGTTTTAAAGCATCTCCTTGAAAAGTTAGTATATAAGTATCTAAACTTTTATCAGGCATAGAACCTCCACCTACTAAACTTTTGCTTTTTTTAAGCTGGGTTTGAAAATTTAATTCTTTTTGTACTCTTAAAGCTTTTTTTTCTATAAAGGATAAGTCATCATTTAAAAGTTTTAAGGTAATAATTTTTTCATAATCTTTTTGCAAATAAGCTTTTAAGCTTTCGTTTAAAAAAGATAGAGTTAATTTATCCACTCTTAGCATTCTTAAAAGTTGATTTTGTTTAAGCTTTTCTATGAGTTCTTTTTTTCCAAGTATAATGCCCGCTTGCACACTACCAAAAAGTTTATCTCCACTAAAACTTAAAATATCACATTCTTGCACGAGTTTTTTGATTTTAGGTTCATTTTTAATCAGTTTTTCATTTAAATTTTCACACCAGCCAGAACCTAGATCATAATAACTCAAAAGTCCTTTTTCTTTTGCTAGTTCATGTAGATCTTTTATATTTACTTCACTGTGAAAACCCATAAGAGCGAAATTAGATTTGTGGGTTTTTAAAATTAGAGCGGTATTTTCGCTGATAGCTTGTTCATAGTCTTTTAAGTGTGTTTTGTTGCTAGTTCCAACTTCGCAAAGCTTTACACCTGCAGCTTTTATCACTTCAGGCACGCGAAAACTGCCACCAATTTCTACAAGTTCTCCTCTTGAGCTTATGATTTCTTTATTGTAACAAAGAGAATTAAGTACTAAAAAAACTGCTGCAGCGTTGTTATTAACCACTAAAGCATCTTCACATTCAAAAAGCATTTTAAGTTTTTCTAGTACCAAAGCATAGCGAGAGCCTCTTTTTCCATTTTCTAAATCAAACTCTACATTAGAATAATTACAAATTATATCTTTACACGCTTCATAAAGTTCTTCATGGATTACACTTCTGCCAAGGTTTGTGTGTATAACGACTCCGCTTGCATTGATCACACTTTGTAAGTCTTTGCGGTAAAAAGTTTTGATTTCTTTTTTGATTTCTAAAAGTAGTTTATTTTTAGAAATTTCATCTTGGGAAAAATTTTCTTTTAGTTTTGCGACAACTTTTTTACAAAAAAATGCTTTGATATAAAAAGGATAGGATTTTAAGCTCTCATCTTCAATAAGAGTGTTAATCTGTGGAAAAGTTCTCAATTTGTTCATCTTAAGCCTTAAGAAAATATTTGGTTATTTTAACATAGAATTTATAAAATGATGTTTTAAAGAGATTAAGGAAGACAATGCAAGATTTTGTTTATATAAAAAATGATGTTTTAATCCCTTTGCCTGATGCTATTGAAATTTTAGATCAGGCAAATGATAAAGAAGCATTAGTTTGCAATGATAAAAATCAAAAAGCACAAATTTATGCCCCTGAGATTAATTTTTATCTTAAAAATTCTCAAGATGAAATTTTAGAGCAAAGTAAAAATGTTTTAACGCTTTATGAAGCAAGAGCTAGCGTTTATGACTTAGGGCTTGATTTGGAACAAAGCAAAGAAGTGAAAAATCGTTTGATTTTAGTAGATAGCGATACTCAAACCGTAGAGTTTTTAAAAGAACATGGATTTAAGGTTATTGCTTTAAGCAGTGCAGAAATTTTAGCTGTTTTTGGAAGTGTAGGGGAACTTTGTGCTGTGGTTAAAAATCAAGGCGAAGAAGTGGAAATAGATTTTGATTTTTTGCTTTTTAAAGCTAAGGATTTAAGCGTTGTGCGTAAAGATTTTACAAGACAAAGTGGATGTTATAATCTTTTAAATTTTGAAAATCTTGAAGTATTGTTAGAGTTTTTGCAAAGCAAAAGTCCAAAATATCATTATAAAACTTATATTAGCTATAATGCTAGCGTGTGTCAATACCACGAAAGACGCAGTGAGCATTGTGCAAAATGTGCTGAAATTTGTCCTACTGTGGCGATTTTAAAAGATGATGAAAAAAAGCATTTAGAATTTTCTCAAGTGGATTGTTTGGGTTGTGGAGGATGTATTAGTGTATGTCCTAGTGGATCACTTGATTATGCTCCCATGCCAAGAGAAAGTTTTTTTACCCTTTGTGAGTTTTATAAAGATAAAAAAATTTTAATCATTCCTAAAAAAATGTCTTTAGAAAATTTAAATCTTGCTTTACCAAAAGATGTTTTACCCTTTATGATAGAGGGTGAAAAGTGGCTTTCTTCCATGCATTTTTTAACACTTTTGCAAAATAGTGGAGCAAATTTGGTTTTTTATACGGACTTTGTATCTCGTGGTAGCAATGAGGCTATTGTACTTTTAAATACTTTTTTTGAAAGAAAATTTCAAAAAAAAGCTATTTTTGTTGCTAAAAATGAAAAAGAATTGCAAAATGTTTTAAAAGAGCAAGAATTCATACAAGATTTAAAATATGATTTTCATAACAACACCTTAACTACAAGAGAAAATTTTGCCAAAAGAATGCAAGAAATGATAAAAAATGAAGATTTTGGCAGTATAGAAAGTGGCGAATGGTTGCGTTATGGCAAGGTAGAAATCAATCCTAACACCTGTACGCTTTGTCTTTCTTGTGTGGGTGCCTGTAATGTAGGAGCTTTAATCGCTGATAAACAAGAAAATGCTTTGAAATTTAATGCTTCTCTTTGTACGACTTGTGGGTATTGTGAGTTAAGTTGTGCCGAAAAAGATACTTTAAAATTATTTCGTAGTGGAATGGAGTTTAGAGCTTCTTATTTTGAATATCAAACCATGGCAAAAGATGAGCTTTTTGCCTGTATAGAATGCGGTAAAGAATTTGCCACCAAAAAAGCTGTAGAAAAAATAGCCAATTTAATGAAACCTAAATTTGGTAATGATGAGAATAAAATCAAAACACTTTATTGTTGTGCAGATTGCAAGGCAAAAGTGATGATAAAAGCAATGATTAATTAAAATCAAGAAGCTTTTTCATCCACAGCATAGCTTTAGATATGATACTTCCATGAGTTTCATTTTTAAAAAGTTTAAAATGAGTTTTACAATTAGTTTCTTTGGATATTTTTTCGCTAAGTTTTTGAGCATTGAGCTTAGCTACACCTTTGATAATACTTGAATTTGTTTCCAATGAACCTAATCCGATGTAAATTTTAGGGCAAGTTTGTAATTTTATGATGTTAGGTAAAAACTCACTATTATCCCACCATAAAGAAGGAGAAATAATAAAATAATGACTAAAAATCTTACTATCATAAAGAAGTGTATCAATGGCAAAAAGTCCTCCAAAAGAATGTCCAAAGAGAATTCGATGGCTAAAATCAATAGGATACATTTTGTTGATATAAGGGATGAGTTGGGTTATTAAAAAATTTCTAAATTCTTTACTACCTCCACCTTGTTTATTTAAATTTGTTGCAGGCGTATAATCTTTAGTGCGTTTTTGTGTGTCAAAAGCTAAATTATTATCATAACCTATTCCAATAATTAAAAGATTTTCTTTGACAGGAGTGTTGAAAAGATTTAAAAAAAGAGGAAAAAAAGCATTTCCATCGAGTAAATAAATGATTTTATATTTATAATTTGAGTTTTCATTCTTGTTTTTAGCTATAAAAATTTTATATATTGTGTCATTATAATTAAATTTGACATTTTCTAAAATAAAGTTTTGTTTTGCTTGTTTTGAGAGCTTGGGTATCTCTAGACTTGGTTTTGCAAAAGCTAGAAAAAAAGAACAGAATAAAAATAATATTTTTTTCATAATTTTTCTTCTAATTCTTTTTTATTTGTAAGTTTGCTATCAAATTTAACAACAAGATTTTTAGAGTTTTTATAAATATCTACAACCCCTAAATTTTCACTAAAACTACTAAAATTTAAAGGTGTGTCTAAAGGTAGATAAAGGTTTTTAAAATCAGCTGGATTTTTTAAGAAAAATAATGCCACAAGCCAAATTAGGGCTAAAATTACCAAAATAATAGCCAAAAGATTTAAGGCATCTAGATGTAAAAATATCCCTCCGATAATACCACCTATAAAACTTCCACCATATCCAAAAGCATTAAACAACCCTAATGCCGCACCTTTTTCATGAACTTTACAAAATTTTGATGCACAACTTTGCATAATAGGTTCGTGTAAATTAAAACCTATAAAAAAAATCACAACTGCTATGATAAAAAAATCCATAGAATTACTAAAAGCAAAAAAAAGATAAGAAAGTATGAAAAAAACAATTCCTAAGAGTAAAATTTGTTTAGCTAAACCTCTTTTTTCACCTAAACTTCCAGCAAAGCCCATAGCGATAAAACCTGCTACCATAGAAGCGCTATAAACAATCCAAAGTTTATCAGAAGCAAAGCCTAAATGTTTTACTAGAATAATAGGAATACTTAAAAATGCTATACTCATAAGCATTTTTTGCATGAAATTAGTAAGATTCATAAGGGCTAAATTTTTTTGTTTAATAAGATGGAAAAAAGGAGTTTTTTCATTTTCATGAGTGATTTTGTTTTCTTTAGGTACAACGGTATAAAGTAAAATTATACATAAAAGAGACAAAGCTGCGCTAAGATCAAAAAGGCTGGATAAACCCCATTTTGCACTCATTAAAGGAGAGATCACCATAGAAGCTGCAAAACTAAGTCCTATAAAAGAACCCATTACCGCCATGGCTTTACCACGATTTTCTTCTGTGATAAAATCACTTATCATTGCTGTAGCCACAGCTCCAATAGCTCCTGCACCTTGGAGCATTCTTCCTAAAAGCATGATGTAGATATTTTCTGCAAAAGAGCAGATTAAAGAGCCTATTATAAAAATAATCAGTCCAATGAGCATGGTTTTTTTACGACCAATTTTATCACTTAAAATACCAAAAGGCATTTGTAAAATCATTTGGGTTAAGGCGTAAACACCAACTAAAAGTCCCACTAAAAATTCATTAGCACCTTCAAGTTTTAAAGCATAAAGGCTTAAAACTGGCAAAACTATAAAAAGCCCAAAAAATCTTGTTCCAACTATGAAAGATAAGGGTAAGACATTATTTAGCATTATCAATTTCCTATTAAATTTGAAATTTAAATTAGGATAATTTTACTATGAAATGGATTAAGCATTGATTAACATCGTTTTATCATTTTGTATTTAAAAGCTACGCACAAGGATAAATTTTATAAAATCATATTTTTGTTTTTGATATTATTTTGGAGCTTTTGTTATGAAGATTATCTTAGCTACGAGCAATAAACATAAGGTTTTAGAACTTAAAGAAATTTTAAAAGATTTTGAAATTTATGCTTTTGATGAAGTTTTAACGCCTTTTGAGATTGAAGAAAATGGAAAAACTTTTAAAGAAAATGCTTTGATTAAAGCAAGAGCGGTTTTTAATACTTTGGATGAAAAGCAAAAAAAAGATTTTATCGCTTTAAGTGATGATAGTGGCATTTGCGTAGATGTTTTAGAAGGAAATCCAGGAATTTATTCTGCTCGATTTAGCGGTAAGGGCGATGATAAAAGTAACCGTGATAAACTTGTCAATGAAATGATAAAAAAAGGTTTTAAACAAAGCAGGGCACATTATGTTGCTGCTATTGCTATGGTAGGTTTGATGGGGGAATTTAGTACGCATGGAACCATGCATGGAAAAGTAATAGATACAGAAAAAGGTGAAAATGGTTTTGGTTATGATAGCCTTTTTATTCCAAAGGGTTTTGATAAAACCTTAGCCCAACTTAGCGTGGATGAGAAGAATAATATCTCTCATCGTTTTAAAGCTTTAGAGCTTGCAAAAATCATTTTAAAGATTTTAAATAAAGGATAAAAATGAAAAATTTTTTAAAATATATAGCTATTATTGTTTTAATATATGCTCTTTATGTTGGTTTGGAAACTTGGTTTTCTTAGAATAAATAGTGATTAAAAAGCTTGGTAATAAGAACAAACTTCCACTTAAAAGCAAAATCATTACAAAAACGGTTAAAATTCCAAAATAAATTGTTGGAATAAAATTGCTACTCATCATAACACTAAAACCTAAAACTATGCTAATGGTGGTATAATAAAGTGCCGAACCTATACTAAGGTGAGAAATCATAATGGCTTCTTCTAGGCTTTTGTTTTTAATTTCTTCCCCAAAACGATAAATATAGTGCAGGGCATCATCAACGCCTATACCTATAGCAATAGCAGCTATAGTAATACTCATCATATCCAAAGGAATACCTAAAAGCCCCATAAGAGCAAAAACCACGCTTAAAGGAATAACATTTACTAATATGGCTGCAACTGAAAATTTTAAATCTCTAAAAACAATGATAAAAAGTATAAAAATAGTTAAAATTACAAATATAAGAGTATCAAATTGCGATGAAAAAAGACTTTGAAGCATATTATTATAAAGCACCATTATACCTGTGATTTGTACTTCTACTCCATCGTTTTTTACAAGCTCGTTGAGCTGTTTTTTAAGATCTATTAAAAACTCATTACGTCTTAAATTCGGATCAGAGTCAACAATACGCATACTAAATCTTAACTCGTTATTTTCTATACTTACAAAAGGCGAAAGCAAGTCTTGTTTAAATTTAGCAGGTAAATTCTCATTTAAAAATGCAAGGGCAAAATCATCTAACTCTTTTCCATCGTTGATATTTTTCCCTAGGGTTAAAAGACTATTAAGACTTAAAACCGAACCTACAAATTCTTTGTTTTCTAAAAATTCATGAACTTTTTTTGCAATGCGTGTTTTTTTAGAGTCAAACCAATAAGTTTCTTGTGTGGCTAAATTTTCAAATTCACTTTCAAAACTATCAAGAGTATCGCTTGTATTTTGATTGTTTTTATTATTTTGAAAACGAATGATTACTTCTAAAGGCAAGGTTCCACCTAGATTTTTATCAATAACCAAAAGTCCTTTTTTGATTTCACTACCATCTTTGAAATAATTGACAAAAGAATTTTCAACTCTGAGTTTTGAAATGCCTATTAAAGCTAAGATTATAGCAAGAACTGAAATTCCATAAATCATGCGACGCTTTTTAGGATCAAGAGCGGTTTTAGCACAAAAGGCTAAAAGATTAAATTTAAACTCTTTTTTATGATAATTTTTTGGTTTTAAAAGAACTAAGATACTTGCTAAAAACAAATAACTAAAGATAAGAGCTAAACCTATACCTATACTCATCATAATGCCAAGTTTTATGATAGGTTCGATATTTGATAGGATTAAAGAAAAAAATCCTATCATCGTTGTAACAATGGCATAAAGGCTAGGATTTGCTTTGGCTAGTAAGGTTTCAAGCACTATGCGCTCAACTTTAGCTTTGGGATGATTTTGGGTGCTTTCGATAAAATGCGTGATCAAATGAACAACTACACTTAAGGTGATAATTAAAACTAAAGCAACGTAATTTGATGAAATAACTGTGATTTGAAAATTTAAAAGTGCAAAAACTCCACTAGCCGCACTTAAGCTTATAAAACAAATAAAAAGAGGTAAAAAAACAAAACGCCATGAACGGAAAAAATAATAAAGTGCAAGTCCTAGTAAAAATACAAGAGAAACACCATAAAGCACAAGATCAGATTTTATATAAGCTATCATATCATCAGCGATCATGCTTACACCACCAAGGTAGAGCGTATCTTTATTTTTTTCATAAGTGCGAACTATGCTTTTAATAGTATCTAGACTTTGTTTCGTGATAACTTTTTGCTTGTCTTGATGTTCTTTTATGGCAAGACGAATTTGATCTTTTTCTTTTTCATCGGTAGCAAGATCGCGTTTTTCTATAAGATTATTATAAACTGTATCAGGCTTTAAGTAAATAATAAGCCCTGTTACTTTTCCATCTTTTGAGATGATATTATTTTTATAAAAGGGACTATTTAAAATTTCATTTTGGGCTTTTGTGCGGTTTATATCTTGGCTTTCTATATTTGGGATATTTTTTAAAAGTTCTTTTAAATGCGTATTTTGCGAACTTTGAAGCAAAGGGGCATTGATGATACTAAAAACGCGTTCTACTAAAGGAGCCTTTTCTAATTCTTCATGAAGTTTTTTTAATTTGGCTAAATTTTCATTTGAAAAAGGTTTTTCATCATAGGGTTTGAAGGCTAAAAGTAAAAAATTATCACTTTTATAATGTTTTGAAATTTCTCTAAAAGTTTTTAAATCTGCATCATCTTCTAAAAGTAAACTTTCAGCACTTGCATCTACACTAAGCTTAAAAGCAAAAAAGCTTAAAAACAGGCATATAAACAAGGTTCCAAAAAAAGTACTTTTTGGACGAGAAATAAAAAACTTTAAAAGCTTTGCAAACATTATTCTATGACAATACTTTCAAGTTTTTGAAGCAGGGCATCAAAGCCTTGGTTGGCTAAAATATCTCCAAATTGTGATCTATAAGTTTGTACTATACTCACGCCTAAAACATCTACATCATAAATAAGCCAGTTGTTATTATCATTGTAAAATTTGAAAATGATATTTTTTTCTTCCCCATCTACTACCATAGAAGTAGTTAAAAAATAGCGTTTTTCATTTTTTAACTCACCATTTTTGACCTTTAAAACCTGATCTTTATAAAGACTGAGTTTATCGGTAAAACTTTTTTTAAGACTTGTTTCAAAGGCTGTGGTAAATTTTTCTTGTTCTTTTGGGGTTAATTTAGAATAGTTTTTCGAAAGACTGAGTTTTGCCATGAGTTTATAATCTATTATGCTATCAAAAAGTTTAAAAATTCCATCAGCAGCTTGTTTTTTGTCTTCTTTGCTATCTTGTAAAAGTTTTAAGCTTGCATCAATGTTTTTTTGCATAGTACTAGAAATTTCATCTAGTTGTAAGGCAAAAGCATTAAAAAATAAAGCCAAGATTAAAAATATTTTTTTCATTATTTTCCTTTATTTGCTAAGTTCATTGCGTCTTTGCTCGTAAGCATCACGCAAGAATGGATATAAATTAGGCGTGTTGTGATAAATTTCATCAATTTCATCGAGTCTAAAACTAAGTTCATTACCAAATCCATAAGCACTTATAGCTATACTTGCCCAAGTAGGATCAATGTAAGCGGTAAAAGTTGCATACCAAGTTGCAGGTAAAGCAAGAGTATCTCTAAGATTACTAGGGCCGAGTATAGGTAAGACAATATGAAAACCGCTTCCTATGCCCCAGTGAGCTAAAACAGTTCCTAAGTCCGCGGGATGTTTTTTAAGACCCATTTTTGATGCCACATCCATAAGTCCACCAAAACCCATAATGGTATTGGCGGTAAATCTTTTAAATTCTTCTCCAGCTTCTTCAAATTTAAACTGCAAAACATTGCCTACAAAACGCAAAGGAGCAAGTAAATTATCAAAGAAATTTCTTACTCCTAATCTTATAAATTCAGGGGTCATGGCGTTATAGCCCTTAAGAACGGGACGCAAACCATAATCATACAAAGCCACATTAAAGCTTGTCATAGCTTTGTTATATCCTGAAAGTGGATCGTTTACTTGATAGTTTTGGTATTCTTGTTCAAAATCATCTAAATTTTGTTCTTTAGCAAAAGCAAAAATAGTAAAAAAAATTAAAATAAAAGATATAAATTTTATTCTCAAGCAAAAACTCCTAAAAATTTTAAAAGTAAGATTATAGCAAATTTTTAATCAAGATTTATATCCCAGTAAAAATCCACCCATTCAGTAGCTTCTTTTACTTTAAAATCAGGCTCCAAAAGAGCGGTTTTTTTGTAAAAAATGGTTGCAATTTTAAGTTCTATATGGGGAAATTTTTCAAGCAAAACTTTTTTTATTTCTACTAAACTTTCTCCACTATCTACTATATCATCAATGAGTAGAATTTTTTTGTGCTTGCTTAAATCAGGAATGTTAAAAATTTCAATAGTATCAAGTTTTTTTGTATCATCGTAATGAATTGAGTTTAAAGCAAAAAGCTGACGTGTTTTCAAAGCTACTGCTAAAGAGTGTCCTAAACTCATTCCTCCTCTTGCTATAGCTAAAAGTGCATCAGGGTTAAAATCTTTTTTAATTTCTTTAGCAAGAATTTTTACATCTTCTTTAAATTCTTCATAGGAGTAAAATATCATTATATATCCTTAATTTATTGTAGTGCCATAAGTAAAAAATTACCCAAAGATAATAAACTTAAAACTATAATGCCAAGATTGATTTTATCCCATTCGCGTTTAAAAATTCTTACAAGCAAATAAGAAAGAAAACCAAAAGCAAAACCTGTGGTGATAGAGTAAGTAAAAGGCATCATGATAATAGTAAAAAAGCTTGCTACAGCTATAGCACTATCTTTAAAATCTATATTTTTAACTTCCATAAACATTAAAATTCCAACCATTACAAGTACGGGGTATATTGCGTTTGCAGGAATGGCTTTAAAAAGTGGCAGTAAAAAAAGTGTAAAAGCAAAACAAATAGCTACAACTAAAGCTGTAAGCCCCGTTCTTCCCCCGCTTTCAACCCCTGTAGTGCTTTCTACAAAAGCTGTAACTGTAGAAGTGCCTGTCATAGCTCCTAAAGCCGATCCTGTTGCATCTGCCATTAATGTTTTGCTTAGTTTTTTTTCTCCATTTTTTGGATCATCAAAAATCTTTCCTCTTTCACCCACACCTGTGATAGTTCCTATACTATCAAAAAGTTGAGTGATAAAAAAAGTAAGAATTATAGGTATCATAGTAATATTTAAGGCACTTTTGATATCAAGTTGTAAAAAGATGACTCCTAGGCCATTTTCCATGCTAAAATTTGGCAAAGAAAAGATTTGCACAGGAAAACTTGCATTGTCTAAATGGAAAATCCAAGCAATAATAGAGCTTGCTAATACCCCCAAAATAAAAGCTCCGCGAAGTTTTATAGCCCAAAAAAAGATGATTAAAGCTAGAGTGAAAATTCCAAAAAGCACATGAGGACTTTTGAAATTTCCTATGCTGACTAAAGTATCTTTATTATGCATGATCACACCCATTTGACTTAAGCCTAAAAATGCAATAAAACAACCTATACCGGCACAAATTGCAAGACGTAAATCTTTTGGGATATTACGGATTACCCAAAGGCGAAAATGCGTAAAAGAAAGTATGAGAAAAATAATACTTGAAATAAAAACAGCTCCTAAGGCACTTTGCCAAGCTATGTTTTGACCTAAACAAACTGCAAAGGTAAAATAAGCATTTAAACCCATTCCAACACTCATAGCTACAGGAGTATTGGCAAAAAAAGCATTAAAAGCACTTGCAACTATGGTGATTAAAGCTGTTGCGGTGATTAAAGCTTCTATAGGCATTCCTGTATTTCCTACTATGCTAGAATTTACAGGGATAATATAAACTATAGCCAAAAAAGTAGTAAGCCCTGCTATAACTTCAGTTTTAAAACTCGTATTGTTTTCTTTGAGTTTAAAAAAGTCCATTTTTTCTCCTTAGTAGGTTTTTAGCTCGTTATACAAACTATCGCGTTCTACAGGAATAAGATTTGAAGTTTTTATCATATCGATAAAAGTTTTTAAACTTGTGCCTTTGGCAGATTTTGCACCACCTGCGCTTTGTATGCTTTCTTTTTCTATGGTGCCGTCTAAATCATTAGCTCCAAATTCTTGTGCTACCATGGCTAAATTTAAAGTCATTGTTGCCCAGTAAGCTTTGATATTTTTAATATTATCAAGCACCAAACGAGCAATGGCAATGGTTTTTAAAATTTCTTCACTATCTATGATTTTATCAGTTTGTATAAAGCTATTATCCCTTTGCCAAACTAGAGGGATAAAAGCATTAAATCCACCGGTTTGATCTTGAAGATCACGCAGTCTTAACATATGATCGACCCTGTGATGTCTTTCTTCTATATGTCCAAAAAGCATGGTAGCATTACTTTGTTTGCCTTTTTCATGCCAAAGTTTATGAATTTTAAGCCAATTTTCACTGCTAACTTTTCCATGACAAATTTTCTTACGCACTTCTTCATCAAAAATTTCAGCTCCACCGCCTGGCATGGAATCAACGCCGTATTCAAGCATTTTTTCTATCACTTCTTCATAGCTCATTTTAAAACGACGATGTAAAAAATCAATCTCAGCAGCAGTCATAGCTTTTACATGAAGATTAGGATATTTTTCTTTTATCATTTTAAAAATTTCTAAATACCATTGCCAAGTTGTATCTTTGTTATGAGCTGAAACGATATGTACTTCTTTGGTTTCTCGTTTTACGGTTTCATCAACAATTTTCATGATTTCTTCATGAGTCATCAAATAAGGATTAGGATTTTTTCGGTGTGCTGAAAAGGCGCAAAATTTACAGGTATCTGCACAGATATTAGTTGGATTGATATGACGATTGATATTAAAATAAACTTTTTTTCCATGAAGTTTGGTGCGTTTTTTATGGGCGTATTTGCCTAGGGTAAAAAGATCTAAATCCCAAAGTGCATTGGCTTCTTCTTGATTTAATCTTTCTTCATTTTCTAGTTTGGTAATTAAATTTTTCATTTTAATTTTACTCTTTTGCTGTTTTTAAATAAAGCATTATAATTTTTGCTTACTGAAAAAGAGTTTATAGAAAAAGCCAAAATAAAAGATATTTTTGTTAAGATTATTATTAAAATATTAAAATTTAAAGAGAGTGGAAATTTTGTTAAATAAAGAATTAGAAATTTTTAAAAAAAATCTTAGTTCCTATACCCAAAGTTGTAGAAAATTTTTTCTTAAGCAAGGGGCGTTTAGCTTATATCATTCTAAAAATATGGATAATTTCATAAAAAAAGCTTATGATATAGTTCTTAAAGATTATTTTGATGATTTTTCACCTCCAAGTGATAATATCCCTTTTTGTGTTTTAGCAAGCAAAGCATATGCAAATAATAGTCTTTGTTTTAATGAAAGCATTTCTTTGATTTTTGTTTATAAAGATATTAAGGCTTTTCATTTAAAACCTATGATTAAGGCTTTTATCGAAATTTTAAATGATGCACATTTGCAAATTGATTTGGTTGTCTTAGAATTTAATGGACTTTATAATGCTAGCAATGAGCTTAAGACTTCTATAATACAAACTCGTTTTATATGTGGTTCTAGGATTTTATTTAAAGGGATTAAGACGAAATTTGAGAGTATTTTAGAAGAAAATAAAAATGATTTTGCCAAGCTTTTGCTAGAAAATTTTAAAGAATTTGATATTCCATTTATAAAGCAAGAATTTAATATCTTAAAAGATTTTGGCGGATTAAATCATTTAAGATCCTTAGAGGGTTTGCTTGTTCTTTTTAAGACTTCTCCAAAAAATTATGCTTTAAATTTTATAGATGAAAAAAATTTAAGCGAGTTACGTTTAGCTGGAGACTTTTTACTTTCTTTAAAATCAGCGATGAATTTATTAAGTGCTAAAGATGAGGATGAATTTTTACTTATTAATGTTCATGATTTGAGTGAATTAATGTATAAAAAAGCTAAAAAACATTTTGGAGCAAATGAGTTGTTGGTTCAAAAAGCTTTGCAAAGTATGCATACTATAGGTTTTTATACACACTTTTTAGCAAAGCAAATTCAAGATGGATTAAATCATGCTCTTAAACAAGAATATAAATTTAAAACTCTTGTGGAAGTTTTAGAATACTTATTAAAACTTGAAGATAAACAGGTTATTTTCGATCTTAACTTAGTTTTTGCCCTAAGAAGATTGAAATACGGTAAAAAAGATATAGAAAAAGCTTTAATACTTTTTGAGAAAATTTTTTATAAAAGGCATAGTTTTTGTGTTTTAAAACTTTTGCTTGATAGTGGAATTTTAAAAGATTTATGCAAGCCTTTTTGGACAGTTCGTTTTTTAAGCGATGAAGAAGGAAATTATAGTTTTGATGAGCAAGTTTTTCTTATGTTAAGTGAATTTGAAAAATACGAAGATGAGCTTGAGATACTCCAAAAACTTAAAACCGATGAAAAAATGATTTTAAAGCTTGTGATACTTTTAAGCGCTATAGAAAGTGAAAATGAAATTTCTTTAGCAGGCATATATAGAGCGTATTGCTCCAAATTTGATTTAAAGAATGAAATTTTAGAATGGGGTCTTAAAATATTTAAAAACAATAATGCCTTAAAAGATCTTGTAGAAAAAGAAGATATATATAATCCTATTGTTGTAAGTAGTTTGGTTTCTAAATTAGAAAATTTAGAAAATTTAGAGCTTTTATACACTTTAACTTGGCTAAAGGCTAAGGCTTTAAATTACAATGCTTTTTATTTTAGAGTTCTTGATAAACTTTTAGAAAATGCAAAACAAGGTTTTGAAGATGAAAATCTACTTGAAGAAAGCGCGAGAAGAGTAAAAAAAGAATTAACACTTAAAAGAAGTAAGATTTTTTTAGAACAAGATGAAATTTTGCAAGATAAAATCATACATATCAAATCAAATCTTTTTATTATAAAAAATACTTTTGAAGATATTGTTATGATTTCTAAATTAGCCAAAGAAAATGATTTTAAATTTTGGTTTAGCAATGAAACAAATCTTAGTTTGCAAATTGTTGCACCACTTCATTTTAATATTGCCATTATTTTAAGTTCTTTAACAAATTTAAATCTTATTTTCATGAATTTTTTTGAACTTTTTGATGATAAAATTTATTTAAGATTTGAATATGATAATATTATTAGTGATGAGCAAAAACTAAAACTTTGCGAGCTTTTAAATTCAAATCTTTCTGGTTTTAATTTGAAAAAAATTAAAAAGCCAATCATTAAAAAAGATGAGTTAAAATTAGACTTAAATTATTCTAAAATGTATGCCAAATTAGGTCTTAATACTAAAGATCAGCAGGGTTTAATGGCGTATTTGATGAATGTTTTTAATGAACTTGAACTTGTTTTATGCGCAGCAAAAATTCAAACCATAAGACAAAGGACGCGTAATATTTTTATTTTTCAAAAGAATGAAAAACTAGAACATAGCGAGCAAAAGTTAGTTAATTTATTAATAAGTGAGTAAAAAATGTGTGGAATTGTAGGCTATATAGGAAATAATGAAAAAAAACAAATTATACTAAATGGACTTAAAGAATTAGAATACCGTGGCTATGATAGTGCGGGTATGGCAGTGATGCAAGAAGGAGAGCTTAGTTTTTTTAAAGCTGTAGGAAAACTTGAAAATTTGGCGAATAAATGCACGGATTTTGAAAGTCAAGGTTATGGTTTTGCTATAGGTCATACAAGATGGGCAACTCATGGTAAGCCTACTGAAATCAACGCACATCCTCATTTGGGACAGTATTCTTGCGTGATTCACAATGGTATTATAGAAAATTATAAAGAAATCAAAGATAAACTTGAAAAAGAAGGCGTGAGTTTTTTAAGCCAAACAGATACTGAAGTTATTGTTCAGCTTTTTGAATTTTATGCAAGAAATTTGGGAGTTTTTGAAGCTTGGCAAAAAACCATCAAAGAACTTCGCGGTGCTTTTGCTACTTTGTTAGTAACAAAAAAAGATCCCCATCATGTGTATTTTGCAAAAAATGCTGCTCCTTTGATTATCGGTAAAAATGCAAATAAAGAATGGTATTTTTCTTCAGGTGATGCACCTTTGATAGGAAGTTGTGATGAGGTGATGTATCTTGAAGATTTAAGCTTGGGATACGCGAGTAAAGATGAGCTTGTCGTTTATGAAAATGATGTTTTAAAATCACTTTGTTTTTCTAAGCTTTCAGGCGATAAGGCTTATGCAAAAAAAGACGGCTTTCGCTTTTTTATGGAAAAAGAAATTTATGAACAAAATCGCGTGATGAGTGAAGTTTTAATGGGGCGTATTCAAGGCGATGAAGTCGTTTTTGATGAGCTAAACAATGAAGATTTAAGTCAAGTAGATGAAATCACGCTTTGTGCTTGTGGAACAAGCTATCATGCTGCAATGGCAAGTGCTTATTTGTTTGAAAGAATTGCTAAAGTTAAAGCTAAAGTAGAAATTGCAAGTGAATTTCGATACCGTGAAGCAATTATAAAAAAAGATTCTTTATTTATTGTTATTTCTCAAAGTGGAGAAACAGCAGACACTTTAGAGGCTTTAAAGATTGCAAAAGAGCAGGGTGCTAAGACTTTTGCAATTTGTAATGTGGATAATTCTAATATAGTGCGTTTAGCACATCTAAGCCTTTTAACTCGTGCGGGCATAGAAAAAGGAGTTGCTTCAACTAAAGCTTTTGCCACTCAGGTTTTAACACTTTGGATGCTTGCTATTTTTATGGCACAAAAAAGAAATTTAAATGTTTCTGCTGAAATTAAAGCGCTTTTACATACTCCAAATTGTGTGAGTGTAAAACAGGCTTTACATGAAAAAATTCATCGTTTATCCAAGCGTTATTTAGATGGACATGGCTTTTTCTTTATAGGTAGAGATGTGTTTTATCCTTTGGCCTTAGAAGGAGCTTTAAAACTTAAAGAATTATCTTATCTTCACGCTGAGGGTTATCCTGCAGGAGAGATGAAACATGGCCCTATTGCTCTGGCTGATTCTAAACTTTATACTATAGCTTTAATGCCAAAGCATATGCTTTATGAAAAAACAAAATCAAATGTTGAAGAGCTTATTGCTAGGGATTCTACAGTGCTTAGCATTTCGCCTTTAGAATTTGATTTGAGTGATGATTTTATAAAAACCAATGAGCAAGATCATTATATGTGTGAATTTTTTGAAATGATGGTAATTACTCAACTTTTAGCAATGGAAATTTCTATAAGACTTGGTAATGATGTGGATATGCCAAGAAATTTGGCTAAAAGCGTAACAGTGGAATAATCCGTGCAGTTTAAAGAAACTGCACATAACTTTCAAATACTTCAAAAATTATAAATAAATTTTAAATTATAAGCTAATTTTATGCTTATTTTTGCTTAAATAATTCTAACAATATTTCTAGAAAGGAAACACTATGGAATACAGAGTTGAACATGATACCATGGGTGAAGTTAAGGTCCCAAATGACAAATATTGGGGAGCTCAAACTGAAAGAAGTTTTGAAAATTTCAAAATCGGTTGTGAGAAAATGCCAAAGGTTTTAATCTATGCTTTTGCAAATCTTAAAAAATCTTTAGCTTTAGTCAATAACAAACTTGGCAAACTTGATGATGCTAAAAAAAATGCTATAGTTCAAGCTTGTGATGAGATTATCGCAGGTAAATTTGATGATAATTTTCCACTTGCGATTTGGCAAACAGGTTCAGGTACGCAAAGCAATATGAATATGAATGAAGTTATTGCAAATCGTGCCACTGAAATCATGGGCGGAGATTTTCGAAAAGAAAAGCTTGTACATCCAAATGATCATGTTAATATGAGTCAAAGTTCAAATGATACTTTTCCAACTGCTATGAGTATTGTTGCGGTTGAGCAAGTAGAGAAAAAGCTCATCCCTGCGCTTGATGAGCTTATTGCAACTTTTGAAAAAAAAGTAAAAGAATTTGATGGTATTATCAAGATAGGACGCACGCATTTACAAGATGCTACGCCACTTACTCTAGCACAAGAATTTAGTGGATATCTTTCTATGCTTTTGCATTCAAAAGAGCAAATCATCGCTTCTTTACCAACTTTAAGAGAACTTGCCATAGGAGGAACCGCAGTAGGAACAGGGCTTAATGCGCATCCAGAATTAAGCCAAAAAGTAAGTGAAGAACTAACTCAACTTATAGGTACGAAATTTGTTTCAAGTCCAAATAAATTTCATGCTTTAACAAGTCATGATGCGATCAATTTCACTCATGGAGCAATGAAGGGTTTGGCTGCAAATTTAATGAAAATTGCAAATGATATAAGATGGTTAGCTTCAGGCCCAAGATGCGGTCTTGGTGAGCTTATCATCCCTGAAAATGAGCCAGGAAGTTCGATTATGCCAGGTAAGGTAAATCCTACCCAGTGCGAAGCTGTTACTATGGTTGCTGTACAAGTGATGGGAAATGATGCAGCTATTGGATTTGCAGCAAGTCAAGGAAATTTTGAGCTTAATGTGTTTAAGCCTGTGATTATTTATAATTTCTTGCAAAGTCTTGATTTGTTGGCTGATTCTATGCATTCATTCAATATCCATTGTGCTGTAGGCATAGAACCAAATCGTGCAAAAATCGATCATAATCTTCATAATTCTTTAATGCTAGTTACCGCTCTAAATCCACACATAGGTTATGAAAACGCTGCTAAAGTAGCCAAAAATGCCCATAAAAAAGGTATTTCTTTAAAAGAAAGCGCAATGGAGCTTGGTTTGGTTAGCGAAGAAGATTTCAATAAATTTGTTGATCCTACTAAAATGATAGGTCCAAAAGCCTAGAACATAAAACTTGCCTTTTTTAAGGCAAGTTAAATTAAATTCTTATCTTTTAAAATCACATACATTCTTAAAGTTGATACAAAAAAGGTTAAAATCGCAGGACCTAGTATAATACCCCAAAAACCAAAGGTAGAAATTCCTGCTATCATAGCCAAGAAAATTAAAAGTTCGTTGATTTTGGTTGGAGTTTTTACAAGTTTTTTGTTGATCCATTTGATGATTAAGGGTTTGATTAAAGTATCTGCTATAAAAGAAATTACAATTACAGAATAAATAAAAATAACAAGAGCTGAGTTAAGATTGTTTGAGGCAAATTCATAAAGACTTACAGGCACATAAATTAAAGCTCCTCCTATAGCAGGTATGAGAGAACTTACAGCAAAAATTACTCCCATTAAAATTCCATCATAACCATAAAATATTGTGATTAAACCAAAAAGTGCACCTTGAAATATCGCTACAATCACCATAGAGTAAAGCACAACAGCCATAACATTACCCACTTCGCTTAAAACATCATCGAGTTCTTTTTTATCAATAGGAATGATGGATTTAAGATAGATAACAAGTTCTGTTCCATATAGATTTGCAAAGAAATAAAACACGCAAATTAAAACCATATCTATAAGGAATTTAGCTCCTGATTTTGTAAAACTTGAAGCATAACTTAGGATTTGTTTGGAAATGCTATTTAAATCTATAGAAGCTAAAAATTCTTTGATTTTAGGTTCTAAAAAATTAAAGCTTTCAGGCAAGGTAAATTGATAGTTTTTGACATAATCAAGTGTTTGTGTGACTAAATTGATATCAAAATTCTTTAAAGCTTTGGCAAGTTCTATCATGGCATAAACAAAAGGTGCAAAGAAAAGCAAAACCATGCAAGCTGTTGTAAGAATGGAAGCTAAAAATTTATGTCCTTTAGTAAGATTTAAAAATTTCGCATTGATGTTTGAGGTAGCTACCGCCATTAAACTAGCTATGATAATCACAAGTAAAAAACCTTTAAAAAGATAAAGCAAAAGAAATAAAATAACTAAAATAAAGCTTATAAGAAAGATTTTTCCATTTTGCAAAATTTACTCCTCAAATAAAGTTTTTTCATAGTTTAATTTTAAAGCACTATAGCTTTTTGTGCTAGCTATACGTCCTTTTGCAGTGCGTTCTATATAGCCATTAGCAAGCAAATAAGGCTCAATTACATCTTCTATGGTATTTTCATCTTCGCTTAAAGCCGCAGCAATACTTGCAAGCCCGATAGGTTTTTGCTTAGCAGCGGTTAAAAGTTCAAGATATCTTAAATCCATCGCATCAAAACCAAGCTCATTCACTCCTAAAGAATTTAAGGCCTCATTAGCCCTTTTTTCTGTGATAATCTCTTCATCATTAACATCAGCAAAATCTCTTACCCTTTTTAAAAGCCTTAGGGCTATTCTAGGAGTTGAACGACTTCTTTTAGCGATCTCAAGTGCGGCTTTTTCTTCGCAAGTTTTATTAAGTTTTAAAGCTGCTTTTTGCAAGATGAGAGCAAGTTCGTTATCTTTGTAAAATTCTAATCTAAATTGCATACCAAAACGATCACGTAAAGGATTGCTAAGCATACCTGCACGCGTTGTAGCCCCTATGAGAGTAAATTTTGGTAAATCGATTTTTATGGTTTGGGCGGCTGGACCACTACCTATGATAATATCAAGGCGATAATCCTCCATCGCAGGGTAAAGTACTTCTTCGATAGCAGGGCTTAAACGATGAATTTCATCGATAAAAAGTATATCCCCTTCGCTAAGATTGGTTAAAATGGCTGCTAAATCCCCGCTTTTTTCTATCATAGGAGCGGCCGTTGTTTTGATATTTGCACCCATTTCATAGGAGATGATATTAGCTAGTGTTGTTTTTCCAAGTCCTGCAGGACCACTAAAAAGTATATGATCTAAACATTCATTGCGTTTTTTGGCTGCAGCTATAAAGATATTTAAATTTTTTTTAATGCTTTCTTGACCTATATAACCATCAAAATTTGAAGGACGCAACGAAGTTTCATAAGTTTCGTCAAAGGAGTATTTTTCTATTTCTACTATTCTATCCATATCTTTGCTTATATTTTGGAAAAATTAAAATAAGATTTTAGCTAAAATTTGCTAGAATTTACATTAAACTTTAATGATTATGGTTTAAAAATGGGAATTTTAACAAAATTAGAATTAGATTATGAAATTGACGATATAGAAAAATTTTTACAATTTTTTAGAACCATGTGCGATAGGTTTGAACCTTTAATCATCAAGCTTGGAAGCGATAGTGTGCGTTATAAAGAAGCCATAAAAGAGCTTGAAACTTTAGCACACAATACCGCTTGGGCAGCAAGACGCTTAAATCTTGAAGAAGTGACTGATTTTTGCGTATTTTGCGAAGAGATGATGGCACAAGCAAATCGCTTTAACGGGCCTGCTAGTGATGAATTTACGGATTGGATGCTTTTGATGAGTGATCAGTTTGAAAAATATTGTCGTTCATATGAAAATGATGATTCTGTTTTAGCGGTTTTTAATCCTTTAATTGTTAATGTTCCAAATATTATTTCTAAATAAGGGAGCGACTTGGCTTCGACAGGAGTAAGTCTGCTTAGATGGCATGTCGCTTTGGGCAAAGCGTAAAAAGCCCAAATAAAATTAAACGCAAACAACGTTAAATTCGCTCCTGCTTACGCTAAAGCTGCGTAAGTTCAGTCGAGCCTGAAATTTAAGTCATACTATCTAGCTTAATTTTCGGTCATTTTTGATAGTGTAGCCTTGCGTTTGACAAGCGTTTAGGTGAAATAAAGTCTTAGCCTTGCTTTTGAGTTTTGGAAGATGAGCGAAGTAGGGTGAAGTAGTCATCTTTACTAAGCATGTAGAGGTCTTTGTGGGATTATTTTTGGACAGGGGTTCGATTCCCCTCGCTTCCACCAGTTTTAAAATTAATATTTATTGAAATTTGAAGATTAATAAAAATTCATAGTTTAAAGTTTTTAAGGTATAAAACCCTAAAAACTTTTAGTTTTCTTTGAAAAGTTTGGAAGCTAAGTGCGTTGCACGACTTTGATCTGTATCTTTTTTAAGTGTTTTATAAATTTTACTTACATATTCTTCTAAGGTTTGTTGAGAATCTATGGTTTTTTCAGAAGAAGGAATTTTTTCATATTCTCCATTGTTTTTAAGCTCATAAGCTAAAACATTATCGCTAAGCTGTAAGCGTAAAAATTGAGCTAATTTAGCTTTGCTTCTTTCATCATATATAGGAGTCATAAGTTCTAAGCGACGCTCTAAATTTCTTGGCATCCAATCTGCACTCGATATAAAATAATTTGGCTCACTATGTTTAAAATAAAATACTCTAGCATGTTCTAAGTATTTTCCTATGATGCTTCTAACGCGTATGTTTTTGCTGTATTCTTCATCAGGTTTTAAGCAACAAATTCCGCGTATGATAAGATCGATTTGCACTCCTTCCATACTTGCTTCATAAAGAGCTTGTATGATATCACTATCTACAAGAGAGTTCATTTTAGCTACAATCACACCTTCATTTTTCTTGCTTGTTTCAATGCGTATCATTTCTAAAACTTTTTCTTTGATTTGATTTGGACTCATTGAAAGAGTTTGAAGACGACGGTTTTTACTAAAGCCTGATAAGATATGAAAAAATTTTGTCGTATCTCTTGCAAATTCTACTTTGCTTGTAAAATAACTCACATCAGTATAGATTTTAGCACTGCTTGCATTGTAATTTCCTGTGCTTAAATGCATATAAAATTTAAGCTTATCCCCTTGTTTGCGTATGACTTGAGAAACCTTAGCGTGGACTTTAAAACCTGTAATGCCATAAATAACATGAGCTCCGGCATTTTCTAAAGCTTTCGCCCAATGAAGATTATTTTCTTCATCAAAACGTGCTTTTAATTCTACCATCACAGTTACTTGTTTTCCATCGCTTGCAGCATCAATTAAAGCTTGAACTATATTGGAATTTTTTTCAACTCTATAAAGTGTCATTCTTATGGAAATTACTTCAGGATCTTTGCTTGCTTCTTTGATAAATTTATAAACTGGATCAAAACTTTCAAAAGGTTGTATGATGAGTATATCTTCTTTTTCTACAGCATCAAAAATAGATAAATTCTCATCAAAAGGTGGTAAAGTTTTAGGCGTGTAAAGTGGGCTTAAAAGATGTGTAAAGGTTTTATTTCCTGCGATTTGCCAAAGGCTAGGGAGATTGAGTAAAATAGAATATTCATAAACATCTTTATGAAAAATTTTCATGTGAGTATTAAGAAATTCTACGATTTGCTCATCTGCATCTTTTTGAATTTGCAATCTTACAAAAGCTCCTTTTCTGCGAAGCTTCAAGCCTTGCTCTAAAATCATCATAAAATCATCAGCTTCTTCCTCTTCTATTACTATATCTGCATTTCTAGTCACTCTAAATGCTGCTGAAGCTAAGAGTTTATAGCCTGGAAAAATTTCTTCTGCGTGTTGATGGACTATACTTTCTATAGGAACATAAATATTTGCACTTACTTCATAAAAACGAGGTAAAACTCTTGGAATTCTAATCATTCCAAATTTTACAAGTTCAGGATGTGCTTTATCACAAATTTTAACCGCTAGTGAAAAAGATAAGTTGTTTAAATGCGGAAAAGGGTGAGTCGCATCAACAGCTATTGGAACAATAACAGGAAAAATATTAGAGAAAAAATACTCATCACATTTTTGTTTTAAATTTTCATCTAAATTCTCATAATGCTTTATGAAAAGATTTTCTTTTTCTAATTCACTTGTGATTTCATTAAAATAATGCTCCAAAAGCTCTTTTTCTTGGTGTAAATATTTGCGTATGGCTTTTAATTGTTGTAAAGGGGTCATTTCATCGCTACTGCTTGCATTAACTCCAGCTGAAAAAAGTTGTTTTAAGCCTGCAACGCGTATCATATAAAATTCATCTAAATTAGTGCAATATATAGCTATAAATTTTAATTTTTCTAATAAGGGTAAATTTTTAGAACATTGGTCTAAAACACGAGAATTAAAGCGAAGCCAAGAAAGTTCGCGATTGATAAACATATCAGGACTTATTTGCATTAATTTTTCCTTTTTTTGTTATATTTTATCATTTATTTTAAAATTATTGAATAAAAGTTTCAAATTTTTTAGGTTAATTAAGAGTAAATATATCTTTAAAATTATATTAAATTCATCTATGTTAAAATTACAAAATTTATTTCTGGGAAATTCTGTGACATTATTGTTCTATTGAAGATTTTAAGAAATGATAATTTTAAGGAGGAAAATTTTGAAGAAAACTTCGAATCTTTTTACTATTTTTCTTGTTTTGCTTTTTGTTTTCTTTGCGGTTGGGTTTTATACTTTTTATAACGCTAAGGGCACATCTTATTTAAGCAATGCAAGCGAATCTTGTAATAACTGCCATATTATGAATGAAGTTTATAATGAATACATGGCAGGGCCGCACTCTCAAAAAGTCAAAGGCGAACCTAGGGCAACTTGCGTGGATTGCCATTTGCCACATAATTTTGTAGCTAAATGGATAGCTAAAGCGCAAAGTGGTTTAGGGCATGCTTATGCTTTTACTTTTAAACTTGATGAGTTGCCTACAAATTTGAGTGCGACTGAAAAAAGCAGAAAAATGGTGCAAGAAAACTGCATACGCTGTCATGCAGATTTTGCTCAAACAGCTATCAATGCTACAACAAATCCACATGCAGACAAGTCATTAAATTGTGCTTCTTGTCATAAAGATGTTGGACATAAACACGGAATTTAATAAGGAGAAGATGAATGAAAAAAAATATTTTACGCTTGGGTATTGTTGTTTTGGTTTTACTTATAGCGGGAGTTTTATGGCTAAATAATGATATCAATCAAAAAAAAGAAGATGAAGCAAATAAAAATGCTATTGCAGCAAATGCTGATTTTTCTTTGCTTAGCGATGATGATCCAAATTTTGAAAAATGGGGTAAGGTTTTCCCAGAGCAACTAAAAATGTATTTAACAGTTGAAAAAGAAGAGCCTAAGGCTACTGAGTTTGGTGGTAATTTAGCTTATTCAAAATTGATTCGCTTTCCTCAATTAACCATACTTTGGGCAGGATATCCTTTTAGCCTTGATTTCAATGAAGAAAGAGGGCATTTTTGGGTTCAAGTAGATCAAATGAAAACAGCAAGAAACAACAAAGATTTTCTTAATGCCCATGGACTTGCTGCTTTTAAAGGTCAACCTGCAGCTTGTATGAATTGTCATAGTGGATGGACTCCATGGCTTATAAAAAATGTTGCTAAAGGGGATTTTACTGCTTTTAATTCTACAAATTATTGGACTATGATTAAAAATATCCCAGCTGTTGATGGTATAGTAGAAAATTCACCTGAACATGCAGGCCCACATGGTGGTAAAAGAATGGGCGTAACTTGTGCAGATTGTCACAATCCAAATGATATGAGTTTAAGACTTACTCGTCCAGCAGCTATTAATGCTTTAGTTTCTAGGGGATATGAAAAAGATCCGGTACAAGGCGTAAAAGCTACAAGGGAAGAAATGAGAACTTTAGTTTGCTCTCAATGCCATGTTGAATACTATTTTAAACCAACAGGGGAAAAAGTAAAAGTAATGGGTGAAACTATTATAGATGATAGTTCTAAAAAATGGTGGAATGGAACTCAGAAAAATTATGATGAGTATGAATTTTGGAGAGATGGAAATAAAGCTAAAGAGATTGAAACCGATGGTATAGTTTTAACTTTTCCTTGGAGTGAGTGGAAAAAAGGACAACCATTTAGAATTGAAATGCTAGATGATTATTATGATAAAATTCGTGGAGTATTTGGAGCTGATTTTACTCATAAATTAACAGGGGCACAAATTATTAAAATTCAACACCCAGAAAGTGAACTTTATAGTGGCGGTGTGCATGCTGCAAATGGAGTAAGTTGCGTGGATTGTCATATGCCTTATGTTAGAGAAGGGGCTAAAAAGGTTACTCAACACAATATCACTTCTCCTTTAAGAGATATTAACTCTGCTTGTAAGTCTTGTCATAAACAAAGCGAAGATTATTTAAAAGCTCAAGTACTTGACATACAAAATAGCGTTGCACATGATCAAAGAACTGCAGAGTACGCAATTGTTAGTTTGATTATGGATACTAAAAAACTACGCGATGAATTAGGCAATATGGAAAAATTCCAAAGCGATGGAAAAGCTGATGCGAAAAAAATTAGCGAAGAACTAAAAGAAGTTTTAGAACTTCATCGTAAAGCCCAAATGAGAGCGGATTTTGTTAATGCTGAAAACTCAACTGGTTTCCATAATCCTCGCGAAGCTTCAAGAATGTTATTGCAAGCTGTTGATATGGCAAGAATGGGACAAACTAAACTTGTAGAAATTGCGACAGCAAACGGAATTAAAGATTTTAAAACTTCAAATTTAGGTTTTGAAGATATTCAAAAATTTAATCCAGGAGAGCTTTACTATAAAGTAGATGTTAATGGCCATAAAGCTGGAGAGCGTTACTATGCAGATGAAAAAGATGTTAATGGTAATCCTCCAAAAGAACTTTTAGAGCATGATAAAGAGCTTGTTCCTTATAATTATCAAGTGATTGATAAAAAATAATTCTTAAGCCCTATAAATCATAGGGCTTTTTCTTTTATTTGTTTTAAAAAATATAAACTTTTTATTTGAAGTTCACTTTTACTTCACTTTGTTTTGTCAAAATATCACAAATTTTGATAATCAAAAAGGAGTTGAAATGATTAATAAAAATAAATTGTTTAGACAGGTTCATATCTATCTTAGTTTATTCTTCTTACCTTGCGCTTTTCTTTTTGCTTTAACGGGTATAGCATATATTTTTGGTATTAATCAAGATGTGGGTTTAAAAGTTGAGCAGTATCAATTGTCAAAAGTTATAGAAAGTGGTAAAGAAAGAGAAGCTTTAATAGAGTATTTAAAAACAAATGGTTTAAAAGTGCCATCTAATACAAATATAATTAAAAGTAAAGATAAAGGTATAACAATAGGTGGAACTCATTATAGTGTTAATATAACTCAAAATTCTACTAATGAATACAATATTACCTTAAAAACAAGATCTTTACTTGGAGATATGATTATGCTTCATAAAGATAAGGGTGCTTGGTATTTTTCTGTGCTTAGCGTAGGTTTTGGTATTACTTTATTTATGCTTTATATTTCAGGGCTTATGATTACTTTGTTTGCAAATAAAAAAGATAGAAGTAAACAATTTGCAGTTCTTGGAGTAGGGGTTGTTGTAACTTTGCTTTTGGCTTATCTTAGCCTTTGATTTTTCCTAGCTTTTTAAGCTAGGTATTATTTATTTTTTTGTATAATCACACTTTATTGGACAGATGGGTGAGCGGCTGAAACCACACCCCTGCTAAGGGTGCAGATCTTAACGGGTCTCGAGGGTTCAAATCCCTCTCTGTCCGCCACTAAAACTTTCTTGAAAATTCCAAGTATTTATATATCAACATTATATATTTGAAAAAAAGAATAATCTAGAACTATAATAAATAAATATTATTCTAAAATTGGAAAATAATCCATTAGAAAATAAGATATTTTGGAATTATTTAAGAAATTAGATGAAAAAGAATGCTAATATGGAAGTAAGAATTTTAAAAAAATAAAATATAAAATCAATCCCAAAGATTACTTTTATATATGCCTAAAATCACAATTTCATTTTTACTTTTATCGATAAGATAAGGGATAATATAACCTTTAAAAATCAAATCTCTTATATTTTCATTATCAAAAGACAAAGATTTTCTATTTTTATAAGGCGTAAAAGAAAGATTTTTACAAATTGAATTAATATCATTAAGAAATTCTTTAGCATAAAAAGAACTATCTAATTTTCTAAAATTAACAATATGCCTAAGCTCATTTTTAAATTTAGGAGTTGGAACAATTTTCATTTATTCTAAATCTTTTCTAATATCATTAAAAGTTTCATCAAAATCTAAAGTTTTTGATTTATCTTGCTTGTAAAGTTCTATATCCTTTTTATAACCGTCAATTCTTATTTTATGTTCTAAATAACTTAAAGCAAGTTCTAAAACTTCTTTTTCACTTAAATTGTTATCTTTGCAATAATTGGTTAAAAAATGTTGAGTTTCTTTTGAAAATTCTAAGTTCATTTGTTACTCCTTTTTAAAGATTTATTATAACATAAAAACATTTTTTATTTAAAAAAAAGGTTCAAATCCCTCTCTGTCTGCCATTAAAACTTTATTGAGAATTCCAAGTATTTTATTAAGTATCAAAGCAAGAGACTAGCCCTTGCGAGGTTGTATTATTTTACAGCGTTTTTGATTTCTAAAATCATAGTTTTTAAAGACTCTAGTCCATTTCCACTTGCTAAATACCAGTATTCTGGATCAAGATAGATGATTTTTTTGTTTTGTGCTGCTTTGGTTTTAGCAACAAGTGCATTATCGAGTATGCCTTGAGCGCGTTCTTTGTTGCCTACAATGATATTTCTATCAACAACAAAAATATAATCAGGATTTTTTTCTAGTATAAATTCAGAATTGATACTTTTGCCGTGTGTGCCTACTTTTATATTCTCATCTACTGCGTTAATCCCTAAAACATCGTGAATAATCCCAAAGCGAGATTGAGGGCCAAAGGCTGAAATTTTGTTAGAATTTGTAAGAACGATAAGAGCTTTTTTATCTTCATTAACTATGCTTTTGGCTTTTTCAATTTCATTTTTAATATCTGAAATTTTTTCCAAAGCTTCTTTTTCTAAACCATAAAGTTTTGCAACGCTTAAAACATTATTTTCAAAAGAGCTTAAAAAATTTGCATTATCAAGACCTACAAATAAAGTTGGAGCTATTTCTTTTAACTTATCATAAAATTTACTTTGGCGTCCAGAAATAATGATAAGATCAGGTTTTAAAGCATTAATGGCTTCAAAATCAACTTGTTGCACTCCACCTACACTAGGTTTGTTTTTAAATTGTTGTAGGTATTTTGGTAAATTTTTAGCAGGAACGCCTGCGACTTTATCGTTTAATTTTAAATCATCAAAAGTATCTAAAATTCCAAGATCCAAGATCACTACCTTAGAAGGATTTTTAGGGATTTTATTTTCTCCTAGACTATCCTTTACTAAAAAACTATCACCTTCATCGCTCATGCTGATAGGCAAAACTTTCACCGTAGCAGTGTTGGTTTTTGTTGTAGAGCTTGCGTTGTTTTCATTTGAGTTTGAATTACAAGCTGTTAAGATTAGACTTAAAAAAAATGCAAAAAATGCAAAAACTAAAGATTTTTTCATATTTTCTCCTTTTTAAAAATAAATACAAATTTTCTTACCATCAATTTGACTTACGGGTATATCCATATCATAAATTTGTTTTAAATTTTCTTGATTGATGATTTCATCTTTTGAGCCTTGTTTTAAAAGCTTCCCATCTTTTAAGGCTATGATTTCATCAGAATAAATCGAAGCAAAATTAATATCATGCAATACAACAGCTATACTTTTGTTAAAGTCTTTGACTAAATTTTTCATTAGTTGCATGATTTGTACGCTATGCTTCATATCAAGATTGTTTAAAGGTTCATCAAACATTATAAATTCAGTATCTTGAGCGATGATCATGGCTATAAAAGCTCTTTGTTTTTGTCCCCCGCTTAATGTATCTAAAAATTCATTTCTTAAGTTACTAAGCCCCATATATTCTAAAGCTTCATTGATTTTGATTTTATCGTTTGCATTAAGTCTTCCTTGAGAATGCGGAAAACGTCCAAAAGCGACCAATTCTTCAACTTTTAATCTTAAATTGATATTGTTTTGTTGTTTGAGAATGGAAATTTTTTGTGCTAAGATTTGCTCTTTATAGTCTTTTAAATTCATTCCATCGATATAAATTTCTCCACTACTAGGTTTTATCAAACGACTTGCTAGAGCTAAAAGAGTGGATTTTCCAGCACCATTGGCTCCTATTATAGAAGTGATTTTGCCTTTATGAAAATCAAGGCTAAGATCTGAAATAATGGCTTTATTGTCATAAAATTTGGTGATATTTTTTAGTTTAATCATAATTTATTACCCTTTAATACAAGATAGATAAAATATATCCCACCTAAGAAATTAATAACCACGCTTATAGTGGCATTATAATCAAAAACTCTAGAGACAAAAAACACCCCTCCAAGCAAAGCTAAAATGCTAATGAGTATACAAGCACTTAGCAAAATACTATGCTTTGCAGTTTTAAATAGCTCATAAGTGATATTTACTACCAAAAGCCCTAAAAAGGTTATAGGACCTACAAGCGCGGTGCTAATAGAAGTTAAAATAGCTATGATAATCATCAATTGTTTTGAAATTTTTTGGTAATTTATCCCTAAATTTATCGCCAAATCTTTGCCTAAATTTAAAGGATCTAAAAATTTCATATAGCGAAAAATCCATATAAAACTTAAAAAGCTAATGATATAAGCAAGAATTAAAACATCAAAAGCAATATTATCAAAACTAGCAAACATTCTTCCTTGTATTACCATGAATTCATCAGGGTCGATTAATACTTCAAAAAAAGAGCTTAAAGTGCTAAAAAGTGTTCCAAAAACTAAGCCTAAAAGCATGATAAGATAAATGCTTCTATCGCTACTAAATAAAATTTTATAAAGTCCTAGTGAAAAAACTACCATACAAATTAGAGTGATTAAAAAATTGATATCGTTTTTATAAACACTTAAATTAGCTGCACCAAAAGAAAAGATAAGAGCACTTTGAAGCAACATATATAAAGAATCTAATCCTATGATAGCAGGGGTTAGAATTTTGTTATTGCATAAAGTTTGAAAAATCACTGTTGAAACAGCGATGCAAATAGCTACTATGATAATAGCTGCAATTTGTAAAAAACGACTTTTTAAAGCATACTCATCAAAGCCACTTAAACCCACAAGTATAAAAATCCCTATCATACCAAGTGTTAAAAAACTTAAAATCAGCATTTTTTTACGCATAAACTTTCCTTTTTAGCAAAAGAAGGATAAAGATTAAAGATCCTAAAACACCTGTAGTGATACTTAAAGGCATTTCAAAAGGAAAGATGACAAGTCTTGAAATGATATCGCAAACAAGTAAAAACAGAGCCCCGCAAAGTGCTATATAGATAAGATTTTTTCTAAGATTATCACCTAGATAAAGAGCTACTAAATTTGGGATAATTAGCCCTAAAAAAGGGATAATCCCAACGCTTACAATCACTAAACTAGTGATAATGCTTACAATCATCAAGCCTAAAAATAATATACCATTATAAGAGATTCCAAGATTTAAAGCTATATCTTCGCCCATGCCAACTATGGTGATTTTATGAGCTAAAAAATAAGCAAGTATAAAAAGTGGTAAAGAAATGTAGAGCAATTCATAATTTCCCTGCATAACATTTGCCATACTGCCTTGTAACCAGCCTTGGATATTTTGTATATAATTTAAAGCATAGGCAAAAAAAGTGGTTATAGCACTAATAATGCCTCCAAACATCAAGCCTATCAAAGGTACAAAAATCACATCTTTGAGTTTGATTTTTCTTAAAATTTGGATAAATATAAAAGAACCCAAAAGCGCAAATACAGATGCAATGATAGCTTGAGTGAAAAAAGACGTTCCAGCAAAAAATATTAAAGAAATAAGTATGCCAAATTTAGCACAATCCATAGTCCCTGCTGTAGTTGGAGAAACGAATTTATTTTGCGTGAGTTGTTGCATGATAAGCCCGCATATACTAAGACTCATTCCTGTGAGTAAAATCGCTATAAGTCTAGGAATTCTTGTGAGAGTTATGATTTCTAATTGAGTGGAGTTAAGATTAAGAATATCTTTTACATTGATACTGATAACTCCTATAAATAAACTTATCATTCCAAAGAATAAAAGTAAAGCTATAAGCACTTTTAAACTCAATATATGCTTAAAAAACAAATCTTTCCTTATAGTAATAATAATTATCAAAAATGAAATTGTAATGAAATTTGTTTTAAGAAATGATAAAACTACAAAGGATATTTTAGTAAGAAATCAAAAATCCAGTGGAAAGTCTTTGCAGGTGTTTGTTATAGTCTATAAGGCTTTCTCCATAGCCATTAAAGTATTGTAAATACCAATAAATCCCATTGTTAAAAATATCATATCCTAGATCAACTTGTATAGCACCTTTGTTATTGCGGAATTTAAGATTGTTTCTTAGCATAAGATTGATAAAATAATCATCACCCAAATACGCTAAATTTACATCAAAATTTCCCATATAATGCAAGATGGCAGGATTATCATCATCTTTTTTGCTTTCAGGAATTCTATACCAAAGGCGTGGAACAAATAAAAATTTATTATATAAAATAGCAGTAGATACATAAATTCTATTCCATGAGCGAGATTGCAAATTCTCATCTCCCTTGCCATTGCTTTCATGCAATATGCCTACGCGTAGGTTGTTAAAAAATTCATAATCTTTAAGATACAAAGGAAAATCTATAAAAAATTCGGGCTGATAGTTGGTTTCTCTAAAAGGAGAAGAATGCTCATAAATTTGCCACCAAGAAGTTTGAGTATAGGCTATATAATATTTTTCATCCAATCCTAGCAAATTTTCAAAAAGCCTTTTTTTAATGCTAAGTTGAAATTTAGCTTCACTTTTATTGTGATTTTCTTCTAGAGAGTTAAAACTATAAGCCAAAGGTAGAAAATAATTCATTTTATAAGCGCTAATGCCAAGAGGGTTAAAGTATTCATCTTCTTCAAGATAATTTGCCAAAGCAAGACGAGCAAAATCTTGTCTTTCTTCTTTGGCTGCAATAATAGATTTTTCATTTTGAGTAGTTTGTTTAGTTTTATTTTGTTCTTGAGAAATTAAAACAGGTGAATTTTTTAAAGCGAGTTTTTTGTAAATTTCCATAGCTTTTTTATAATCGCCTTGTTTTTCATACTCTAAAGCTTGTTGCAAATCACTAGCCCATATAAGAACACATAAGCTTAAAAATAAAGCAATTTTTCTCATTTTAACTCACTTTTAAATTTTTCATATTCTTCATAAAAATTAAGATTTAAAAAAGCATCTTCATCTTCAAATTCCACAAATTTGGTTTTAATCTCAGAAAATAAAAGTCCTATTTTTTGTTCATTTTTTTCTAAGAAATTTTTACAAGTTTGAGCTAAAGAGCTGTGATAAAAGCCACATAAGGGATGTTTATGTAAAGGGGTTTTGGCTATGATTATTTTATAGTTTTGCTCTAAAAAAGGAAGCATTTTTAAAAGCTCATTTTCACCTACTTTAGGACTATCTACACTTAAAACAAAAACAAATTCATTTTTAAAATTTGAAAGTATAGAGTAAAGCGCAAGCATAGGAGAGTAAACTTCAAATTCTAAAGAATCTTTTATCAAGCTAAAATGGTTTTCAAATTTGTCTTCTTTTGCGCTCACATAGACATTTTTAAAAATTTTAGAAAATTTATTTACTTGAAATTGAGTTAAATTTTGATTTTTAAGAATCAATTTGCTTTTATCTTGTCCCATACGACTAGATTTACCACCACATAAAATCACGCAATTTAGCTCATTAAGCTGCACAAATTTCCTTTTTTAGTTTAATTCTACCACAAATTCGCTAAAATATTTTATAATTTCTTTTATGAAATACACAGAACTTTTACAATTGCAAACTTTTTTTTCTCAGTTTAAAAAAATCGATTTTATCAAGCGTATCAATGACAATATTTTGGAATTAAGCTTTGATAAAGAAAGATTTATTTTCGATCTCACTCGTGCAATGAGTGCGATTTATACAGCTAAATTTAATGCAAAAAACTATAATGCACCTTTTGATTTTATGCTTAAAAAGTATTTTAGCAATGCTTTTATAAAGGAAGTTAAAGTCCTTGAAGGCAATCGTATTTTATGTTTTAGTGTAAAAGCTAATAAGGCTTATAAAAGCTATGAGAGCAAGATTTATTTTGAATTTACGGGTAAAAATACCAATGTTATTCTTACAGATGAAAAAGATTTGATCATAGAGGCTTTAAGGCATATTGATAAAAGCTATCGTGTCGTAAAACCTAATGTGATTTTAGAGTCTTTAAAACCTTATAAAATGGATGAAAGTTTTGAGGAAATTAAAGATTTTAAAGATTATTTTTCTCACAAATTTACAAGCATTTATGAGAGTAAAATCAAACAAATAAAAAATTTAAAACTTACACAAGTGGATAAAAAAATACAAAATTTACAAGAACTATTTTCTAGTTTAGATGAAGAAAATTCTTTACTCTTAAAAGCTTTAGAATACAGAAAAAGGGCAGATGTATTGTTTGCAAATTTGAGTGTTTTAAAAGATTATGAAAGGGAATTTAAGCTTGATGATTTTGAAGGCAAAGAGCTTGAATTTAAGCTTGAATTTAGTCCTAAGCAAAGCGCTAATTTATATTATAAAAATGCTAAAAAATTAGAACAAAAAGCTAAAAATTTAAACATACAAAGGCAAAATTTAAAAGAAAAGTTAGATTTTACCTTGAGTTTGAAAGAATTATTGTTTCAAGCTAAGAGTGAGATAGAACTTGAAATTTTACTACCTAAAAAAAATAGCAAAAAAAATCAAGATCATAAACAAGAAGATCTTGTAGCAAATTTTTATTTTAATGAGTTTAAAATTTGCGTGGGTAAAAATGAAAAAGGCAATGAATTTTTACTTAAAAATGCTAAAAAAGATGATTTGTGGCTTCATGTAAGGGATATTCCTAGTGCACATACTTTGATTGTATCAAACAAGCAAAAAATCAGCCTTGATGTGATAGAATTTGCCGCAAGGCTTTGTGTAAGCTTTTCTAAGTTAAAGAAAGGTTCGTATTGGGTCGATTATACCTTAAAAAATTTTGTTAAGGTTCAGCAAAAGGCGTTTGTAAATTATACAAATTTTAAAAGTATTAATATCACAAAGGATTAAAATGCCAGTTAGCCCATTAGGAAATGTCAATTATATAAATCAAAATATGGCTTATCCAGCTACACAAGCAAGCAATGAGCTTGCAAAAGAAGGTTTTGCAGCTACGCTAAATATGGCTGAATTTAATGAAAAAGAAAAAACTTTAAACAAGCTTGAAAAAGTCAATGAGACTCATGAAATCAAAGAAGAGATCAAAGAAAAAGCCGAACAAGAAGAAAAAAAGAAAAAACACAATCAAGAAGCTAAAACCAGCGATGATGAGAAAAATGAAGAAGATGAGTCTAAAGATCCAAATTTTAAAGACGCACAAAGCATTCATCGCTTAGATATTAGTATATAAGGAAAAATATGTTTAATACAACTAGAATTATTTCAGCTCTTGTGATGATAGGGGCTATTATTATTATCGCGTTGATTGATCAATTTTTTATCAATTTTATCGTTTTTGCGGTTTTATTGTATTTATCTTTTAGTGAAGCAAAAAAACTTTTTGCTTTAGAAAATATTTCTATTATCCCTTTGGTTATAGCTTTTATTTTGGGAAGTTTATCGCATAAAGCTTTACTTTTTGGGATTTTAGCTTTGTTATTAGTTGTTGGATATTTGGTTTATAAAAAGGCTTCCTTAAAACCAGCTCTTATTTATATGTATCCTAGTTTGCCTATTTTAGCACTTTGGCAAGTGTATTTAGATCAGGGTATGTTTGCGCTTTTTTGGCTTATCATTATCGTTGCAGCTTGTGATAGTGGGGCGTATTTTATCGGAAAACTTATGGGTAAAACTCCTTTTTCTCCAACAAGTCCAAACAAAACCTTAGAAGGTGTTATAGGTGGCTTGATTTGTGCGAGTGTTATTGGAACTATTTTGGGAGTTTTTGTTTATAGTTTTTGGCTTTCTTTGCTTTGTTCGTTTTTTGTAGCGATTTTTGCAGTAATTGGAGATTTGCTTGAGAGTTATTTTAAAAGAGAAGCAGGTGTAAAAGATAGTGGAGATCTTATCCCTGGTCATGGGGGTGTGCTTGATAGGATCGATGCGGTGATCATTGCTGCTTTTGTGATGGTTGCTCTTTTATGATACTTTTTGGAAGTACGGGTAGTATAGGAGTAAATGCTCTTAAACTTGCTGCTTTAAAAAACATTCGTATTTCTGCTTTAGCTTGTGGAGATAACATCGCTCTTTTAAATGAACAAATCGCAAGGTTTAAGCCTAAATTTGTTGCCATAAAAGATTCAAAAAATAAGCATTTAGTTAAACACGATAGAGTTTTTATAGGGCAAGAAGGTTTAGAGCGAATTTTAACAGAATGCCAAGACAAACTTTTGCTCAATGCTATTGTAGGTTTTGCAGGACTTAAAAGCACTTTAAAGGCTAAAGAACTTGGCAAAAATATAGCCTTAGCTAACAAAGAAAGTCTTGTGGTGGCGGGGAGTTTTTTAAAAGGGGCTAAATTTTTACCCGTTGATAGTGAGCATGCGGCTTTAAAATTTTTACTCGAAGGTAAAAAAAATATAGCAAAACTTTATATCACAGCAAGTGGTGGAGCTTTTTATAAGTACAAAATCAAAGATTTAAATCAAGTTAGTGTCAAAGATGCTTTAAAACATCCTAATTGGAACATGGGAGCAAAGATCACTATAGATAGTGCGACTATGGCAAATAAGCTTTTTGAGATTATAGAGGCTTATCATTTATATGATTTTAAAGAAATTGATGCTTTAATAGAACCAAGATCTTTAGTGCATGCAATGTGTGAATTTAAAAATGGAGCTAGCACGGCGTATTTTTCAAAAGCAGATATGAAACTAGCTATTTCAGATGCTATATTTGAAAAACAAGATACACCTATTTTAGAGGCTGTTGATTTTAGCAAAATGCCCGCTTTAAAATTTCATCCAATCAGCACAAAAAAATATCCTATTTTTAAGCTTAAAAATACATTTTTAAAAGAGCCAAATTTAGGTGTTATCATCAATGCTGCTAATGAAGTTGGTGTTTATAATTTTTTAGAAAATAAAAGTAGATTTTTAGACATTGCTAAATACATTTTTAAAGCTCTTGATCACTTTGGAGTGCCTAAAATTTCAAGCATAGAAGAAGTTTTTGAGTATGATTTTAAAACAAGAGAGTATTTAAGGAGTTAAAATGAAATTTTTTTTAACAATTTTATTTTTTATAACAAGTATTTTTGCTTTAGAACTAGACTTTAGCGTAGGAGAAAATGGAAAAAGCCTAGATGATAATAATACGGTTTTAATTTTTGGTGGAATTCAAGGCGATGAGCCTGGTGGATTTCATGCGGCAAGTTTGCTTTTGAGTGATTATAATATCACTAAGGGTAAGATTATAGTGGCTCCAAATTTAGCTTTTGATAGCATTATCAAGCGTTCGCGTGGGAATAATGGGGATTTAAACCGTAAATTTGCAAGTATTAGCCCAAAAGATCCTGATTATAAAAGAGTTCAACGCATTAAAGAGCTTATTTTACTTCCTGAAGTTAGTATGGTGATCAATCTTCACGATGGTTGGGGTTTTTATAAACCTACTTATATTGATGCGATGCAAAATCCTAAGCGTTGGGGAAATTCAAGTGTGATTGACACAAGCGAAATCAATGCAAGTAAATACCCTGATCTTGAAAATATCGCTACTCAAACCGTAAATAGTGTCAATTCTTCACTTGCTGATCCAAAGCATGCTTATCATCTTAAAAACACCAAAACCCAAGAGCTTGGTGATACGGAAATGCTTAAAGCTTTAACTTATTTTGTGATTTCAAATCACAAAGCTGCTTTTGCAAATGAAGCGAGTAAAAATCTACCTGTAAATTTAAGAGCTTATTATCATCTTTTGGCAATTGAAAATTATCTAAAAACCGCTGGAATTGAATTTAGCAGAGATTTTGAACTTACCCCACAAGGGGTTGATAAAGCCATAAATAAAGAGCTTGAAGTGAAACTTTTTGATGATAGAATTTTACTTTCTTTAAAAAATCCAAGAAAGGTTATCAACTATGTGCCTTTTCCGGTAAATAAAGAGTTAAATTATAATACAAGTAATGAACTTACCGCTGTTATCGCAGAAGGAAATTCTTTTTATATCCAGTATGGCAATCGTTTTCAAACAAGATTATATCCTGAGTATTTAGAATTTAGTGATGCTTTTAATGAGGTAACTTTTCAAGTTGATGGCAATGAAACCACCGTTCCTTTTGGAACTAAGGTAAAAGTAAAAGAGAATTTTCTTATCCCAAAGATAGCTAATGTGCGCGTAAATATCATAGGCTTTGATCATGGAAAAGATGAAAGTGGTATTTTAGTTCATAAAAAAAATATGCAAACACAATACTCTTTAGATATGGCAGGCAAAATTTATAGAGTGGAATTTTATGAGTTAAGAGGGGCGAATTTGCAACAACTTTTAGAGGCAAATACCAATAGCAAGTTGATCAAAAATGCTAAAAATTTGGATTTAAACACTCTTAAAATGGCAAGATCAAAAGATAAATTCTTAGGTTCTATTTTAGTGGAATTTGAATGAAAAATCTTATCCTAGCTATAGAAAGTTCTTGCGATGATAGTTCTATAGCTATCATTGATAAAAATACCTTAGAGTGTAAATTTCATAAAAAAATTTCCCAAGAATTAGATCATAGTATCTATGGGGGAGTGGTACCCGAACTTGCTGCAAGACTTCATAGCGAGGCTTTACCAAAGATACTTAAGCAATGCAAAGAGCATTTTAAAAATCTTTGTGCCATAGCTGTGACAAATGAACCTGGGCTTAGCGTTTCTTTGCTCAGTGGAATTTCTATGGCAAAAACCTTAGCAAGTGCTCTAAATTTACCCTTAATCCCTATAAATCATCTTAAAGGTCATATTTATAGTCTTTTTTTAGAAGAAAAAATTTCTTTAGATATGGGAATTTTGCTTGTTAGTGGTGGGCATACTATGGTGCTTTATCTTAAAGATGATGCAAACTTAGAGCTTTTAGCAAGCACAAATGATGATAGTTTTGGAGAAAGTTTTGATAAAGTGGCTAAAATGATGAATTTAGGTTACCCTGGTGGGGTCATCATAGAAAATTTAGCAAAAAATGCCAAACTTAAAAATATCTCTTTTAACATACCTTTAAAGCATTCTAAAGAACTTGCTTTCAGTTTTTCAGGACTTAAAAATGCAGTGCGTTTGGAAATTTTAAAGCATGAAAATTTAAGCGATGATATAAAAGCAGAAATAGCCTATGCCTTCGAAAATACGGCTTGTGATCATATCATGGATAAATTAGAAAAAATTTTTAATCTTTATAAATTTAAAAATTTTGGCGTTGTAGGAGGAGCTAGTGCAAACCTTAACTTGCGTTCGCGTTTGCAAAATTTATGTCAAAAATATAATGCAAATTTAAAACTAGCTCCTTTAAAATTCTGCTCTGATAATGCTTTGATGATAGCAAGAGCCGCGGTTGATGCTTACGAAAAAAAGGAATTTGTAAGCATAGAAGAAGATATTTTAAGCCCTAAAAATAAAAATTTTTCAAGGATATAGATGAGAAAAGCTTTTACTATATTAGAACTTGTTTTTGTGATTGTTATCTTAGGAATTTTAGCTGCTATTGCTTTGCCAAAAATGAGTTCGAGCAAGGATGAAGCTGAAGTTAGCAAGTCTTTAAACAACCTTAAAACTTTGATCAATGATATAAGCATTTATACTTTAAAAAATGATCATTTAAGTTCTATAAAAACGATGAGTAATGTAAGTGGGATTGAAAATGTTGATCTTAGTAATTTTAACGGCGTAAAAGAAGTAAATTTTCGCGTAGGCGATGATAAAGAATGCTTAAAACTTGTTTTTATAAATAAAGCTGATTTTATACTCATGGGAATTTCAAGCAATGAAGCAAGTAAAAATGCTATCATCAACGCAGCCAATCAAAGCCATGAAGATTTGGAAGATGTAAACTTTACAAGCCCTTCAAGCAATAAAGCTTGTGTGATCTTAAGCAAGAATGAAAATTTTAAAAACCTAGCGAGCAAAACTTATCTTTTAATAGGGGGAATGTAATGATAGTGAGTAAAACTTATGAGATTGACTCTTGTGATGATGCAGAACTTGGTATAAAAAGAGAATCAAAGCTTGAATTTAAGCTTTGTTTTGATGATGAAAAAGAAGTAAAAGCTTTAGTGTTTATTATCCCTGGGCTTGGTGGAGATGCGGATGAAAATTACCGTGAACACTTAGCTGAATTTGTAGCAGACGAATTTAATGTGGCTGTAGCAAGTGTGAATTATCATTGTATAGGTAATCGTCCTCAAACAGGCTCTACTTTTTATTTGGATGATATAGACAAGCTTATTTTAAAAGCAAGTTGTGAAGCTACGGATATCAAGCTTCCTTATGATATTGATAAAATTCAAGACTATAAACAAATGAGTGAAATTTTTCATTTTATAAATAATCAAATAACCAAAGGCAAGCAAAAAGGTGATTTTACGCCAAATTATTTTTTAAATTTACATGTGAGTTTGCAACCTACAAAAAATGAGTATCAAAATTTTGGGATCATGCAAGCTCAAGATCTTTTAAATGTTGCGCTTTATCTTAAAAAACATACTCCTTTTGATACTATGGGGGGGGGTATACCAGTTATCATGATAGGTAGTTCTCATGGGGGATATTTGGCACATTTAGCCGCTAAAATTGCACCTTGGCTAATAGATGGAGTTATAGATAACTCAAGTTATGCTAAATTTCTTTGGAAGCTTGTTGGGTTTGGTAAAGAAGTTGATTTTATGGAATATTCAGAGTTTGGTACTTTTGATTTTTATCAAAATATTAGAGTTTGTTGTTCTAGCAAAACTTTTTGGACAAGTAATTCAAGTTCAAATAATTTTTTTTCAGTGTCAAGAAGAATGATAAGATATATCTTAGAGCCAATACATCTTGAAATTCAAGCAAATTATCCAAAACCATGTTGTATTAGTTATCACTCTTTTTATGATAAAGAAATAGCTCCACCTGATGAAAAACTAGAACTTTATAAATATTTAAAACAATTTGGGTTTGATGCAGAACTTTATATGATAAAAAATCCAAATCAAATTGATGGTAAATTTATTAAAAATCTAGAACATGGCATGGGAATGTCTATAAAAACTTTGATTTCTAAAGAACTTCCTTTAATGCTAGAAAAAATAAAACAAAACTCAAAAAAAGATCGTAAAGAAAAATGTATCTCTTATCCTTGTGAGGATTTGTTGTATCAATTTAGCGAAAAAGATGACAAAATATCACTCAAAATAGATAAAATTTAAGGAAACCTAATGACCATACTAGAAAAAAACATACAAGCTTTATTAAGTGGAGTAAATGAACCCTTAGGAAATAAACTTTTAAATTTCATACAAAATAAAACTTGTTCTCATTTTAATATAGATGAAAATTTAAATATCTTTGATAAAACTCATAATGTTTTCATGTATGAAAACTTAGAAGAAGAATTAAATTTTTTCTATCAAAGTATTTTAGAAAAAACTCCTAGATATCCTTTCGTATGTATTTATGGTATAGGCAATGCCTTGCTTATTAAAAATTTAGCTAAACACTATAAACATCTTTTTGTATTTGAAAGTGAAATAGAACTTTTTATCCTAGCTTTAAGTAC
>NZ_MJXN01000044.1:0-2030 GCF_001762815.1 Campylobacter sp. BCW_6465 | reverse complement strand
GAAAATGAAAAATAACCCTTATTTTAAAGAAAGCGAATTTAAATGTAAATGCGGCAAATGTGAATTGCCTCAAAATGTACCAAGTGATGAGCTTATAGACATTCTTTGTGAAATCAGAGAACATTACAATGCTCCTGTTATTATAAATAGTGGATATCGCTGCAAAGAGCATAATGCAAATGTTGGTGGAGCCCCTAAAAGCCAACACACTATAGGAAGTGCAGCGGACTTTGTGGTTAAAGGAGTTAAAACAGAAGAAGTTCATCAATATGTTTTAAACACCTATGGCGAAAGAGGTTTAGGGATTGCCATAAAGCATAATTTTAATGATCCTTATGCTGGGTTTGTGCATTTAGACACTAGAGGCAAAAAAGCAAGATGGACTTATCCATAAGGAAAAGATTGTGTTTAGTTTTATTTTATCAAGGTTTTTAAGTCCTTCAAAAATAGCTTTTTTTGTTCTAATTGCTCTTTGTGGTTTTTTATATTTAAAAAACAATGCTTTAGCTTTAGAAAATGAAAATCTAAAACTTAAAGCTTTGCATTTTAGCAATGAAATCAATGTTTTTAAAGATAAATTAGCCCAGCAAAATAAAGCTATTGATAAATTAAAACTTGATTTAAAGCCCAAAGAGACTTTAAAAGAAGTTTTAAAAGTGGATAAGGTTTTTATTAAAGATAAAAGCTGTGAGAGTGAACTTAAAGCTTATAAAGAATTATTTAATATTTTAGGAGCAAAAAAGTGAATGATAAAATGAGAATTTTCCTATTAATTATACCTTTTGTTTTTTTAAGCGCTTGTGCTTCTAAAGATATTTTGATTAAAACTGAAATCAAAGAAGTTAAAGTTCCTATTAAATGCCCTTTAAAACTTCCTTTAAAGCCTTTAGACAAACAAGACTTAGAAAGTGCTAAAGAAATCTCTAAGTATTACTTAGAAGTTGAAAATATAGCCAAGCTTTGCACAGGAGAGAAAGATGAAAGAAAATAATAAAATGATAAATCAAAAAAGCATTGCAAAAGATCTTCTTATAGCTCTTTTATTTTCAAGCTTTGCTTTAGCTTTATTATATTTATTTGAAATTTTTACAAGGAACTAGCAATGAAATTAGAAGATATATTTGTATATATGGTTTTAATGATAGTAAGCTTTATAGCTGGACTTGTAGGAATTGTAACAAAAAATAAATTAAGCAAAGCTCTTAATTTAAAAGGTAAATTTACACTCTTTTTAAAAGGCATGCTAGGTTCTATGTTTGTAGCATATCTAGTTTTTGAAATTGTAAATTATCTTAATTTTGGCATAAAGCTTAGCGTTGCAGTGGGTGGTTTTGCAGCTTATATGGGGACAGATGCATTGCTTAAAATTGAGCAACTTGTAGAAAAGTTAATTAATAAAAAAATGGAAAAACTATAATGAACGAACTTGGCATCATTTGCGACATTAAAGACAATAAAGCTAAGGTTGCTATTGGAGAAATGGTAACGGATTTTTTAAGTGTTTTTCAAAATCTAGCTAATTCTTATGCAGTGAGCTTTTCTCCTTTAAGAATAGGAGAGCAAGTATTAGTCATACCTGTGCGTGGGGATTTAAATAGTGGAGTTATTTTGCGTGGGCTTTACCAAGAAAAACATAGAGCAAAAAACACAGATGAAAATACTTTTAATATAGATTTTGAAGATGGAACACATTTAGAATACAACTCTAAGAGTAGCACTTTAAAACTTGATGTGGTTAAAGATATAAATATCACTTGTGTAGATAAAACCACCCATAACCAAAACAACACCTTAAATACTAAAAATCATACTACAAACGCTAATACCATAACGCTTAACGCTCCAAGTATTAATTTAAATGGTAATACTCAAATTGCAGGAGCAATTTCTACAAGTGGCGAAGGTGGGGCAAGTGGTACTTTTAGCATAAAAGGAAATTTAAACTTAATAGGTAATTTACAAGTTAGTGGAAATATAAGAGATAGCAAAGGTGATTTAACAAATCATACCCATTCTTGTACTTGTGGTGC
>NZ_MJXN01000043.1:0-1598 GCF_001762815.1 Campylobacter sp. BCW_6465 | reverse complement strand
ATATCAAATTCTACTTCAAATCCCCTACCCTTTAAAATCACTAAAGCCATTATCAAAGAAAGTCTTGAAGAACTTTTTTCTATAGAATGTGAAGGTTTTTTTGAAAGTTTAGATGAAAGCTTATTTAATCTAAGTCAAGATTTTAATTTTCATCCTAATGTTTTAATCGATCAAGAAGCTATTTTAAGTATCCATAATCCTTATGAGAATAATACCTTAAACTTTGATAACAATGAAGTAAAAAATTATAAGGGAATTATCACTTATATAAAATATCTAGGTATTAATCATGAAAGTGCTTTAAATATTAATGATAGCACTTCAAATACTAAGCAAATAAAATACAAGCATTTTTTTTCTTTTAAGCTTCAATCAGTCTTGATAAGACTTTCTTTAAATAAAGCCAATCGTATTTATACTCATACTAATATTATAGAAGTGATTAAACAAACCCTTGGTTTTTATCAAGATATCTTACATAAAGAAATTGATTATTCTAATATACATTTTAATTATGAAGAACAAGAACTCATCTCTCAATACAATGAAAGTGATTTAGACTTTATTACAAGATTAAGCCATAATAATGGAATCTTTTTTTATGAAGATGAGAACACTATTTATTTTTGTGATGTGTATAAAAATGTAAAAAATAAAGAAATTGAGTATAATCCTAATGTTAATAATATTTTAAATCAAGCTTGTATTTCTTCTATTTATAAAGAGCAAAACTTAAGAACTAATTCTTTTACACATTCTAGTATTAATGCTAACACTCCTTTAAATCTTTTATCTTTACATTCTAATAAAGTTCCTTATGAACAAGAACTTAATAACAAAGCTTATTATAATGAACATTTTTATGAGAGTGAATATTCTTTTACAAAAAGCATTGATTTAAAGACTAAGCCTTCTCTTAAAGAAAAAAGAGCCTTAGTATTAAATGAAAGCTTACTAGCAAAAAGTAATATTTATCATCTTAGCTTAGGAGATTTTATCACTTTAAATTATAAGGAGTTTAATCATCAAGAAGAAATAAAAAATCAAGATGAAGAAAAACAAGATAAAGCTTCTTTGCTTAAAGACTTTATTATTATTGCTAATACTCAAATCTTAATTGATGATGCTATCTTAGCTAATTCTATTAATACTAATGATCATTTAAATTTAAAAGATTTAAATTTAAGTAAATCTTATTCTAATACTTTAACTTTATTAAAAAAGAATATTATCTTTACTCCAAGTTTTAAAGCTAAACCTAAAGCTCCTAATAGCACTCAAGGTATTGTTATAGGAGAGAGTAAAGATATAGAAAGTGAGAGAAATACTATTTATACTGATGAGCATGGAAGGGTTAAGGTAAGGATTAATCTTTATGCTAATCAAGAAGAATTAGATAATGATACTTTTATTGCAAATGATATAGATATAAATTCTTCTAATTTATCAAGCAATACTTATAAATCTTATCATCACACTCCTTTTTTAAGAGTAGCTTCTCATATAGCAAGTAATCATTCAGGTTTTTTTCATACTCCAAGAATAGGAGATGAAGTGATTATTTCTTTTTTAGATGATGATATAGATAAACCTTATGT
>NZ_MJXN01000042.1:0-2637 GCF_001762815.1 Campylobacter sp. BCW_6465 | reverse complement strand
TCAAATGAACTTCCTAACAATCCTTTTTACTTTGGAGAATTAGATCAAGATAATACTATAAAACAAGATACACCCAGTTATTATTTTTCTCCTAAAGATGAAAGCAGTGGTTTAGGAAGACTTAGTATCTTTTATAAAAATGATGAACTTTGCTTGCTTAATTATTCTATTATAGAAAATTCTTTAAATATTAAATTAGAATGTTTAAGCAAACAAAGCTTAGAGTATAAAGACTTAATTTCAAACACTTTAAAAGAACAAAAAACCACACAAGTAGATAAAAAACAAGCTATAGCTAAACTTCATGCTCTTTTAGAAAATCAAAACCTAGAATGTATCCATGGAGGTAAAGTCATACTTAAATCAAACAAAGGAAAAACTTTTAAAGATGATGGTGTGTCTATAATGCTAGAAAGTGATTTATTAAACTCTAGTATAGTAGCTTGTCCTAATACTATAGCAGGTGTAAGTGTTCCTTGTACTAAAGTTGTTAATGTAAAAGGATCCTTATCTCAAAAGAAAGTCAATAATGAATATGTAATCTTACAAGAACTCATATCAGCTTGTATTAGTGATAAAGGTTTTCCTTTAAAAGTAAGCTTTACTCCTACTAAGTTTAAATTTGATCACAGCTTTGATCCTAAAGAGGGCTTAGGAGAACAAAGTAAAAATCAAATAGAGTTAAAAGAACCTATAATAAGACTTCATTATAAAAGTGATAGATTTCAAAAAGATAATTTACCTATCTATAATCTTTTAATCAATAATGAAAAAAAAGAACAAGATAAGGCTTTAAATGAATTTAATATAGATTTAAAAGATTTAAAAGATATAGAGGATATAAATATTCTTAATCAATTCAAACAAGACTTTAGTAAAGATTATGAATTTAAAGAATTAAATCTTAGCTTTGATACTAATTTAATCAAACTTTATTTTATTATCCCAAAAAACATTGCTAAAGTTTATAAAAGTGCTTATAAGGAATTTGAAAATAAAGATTTAGGAGTAGGGTATTTTACACAGCTACATGAGTATGATAAAATCATCAAAAATGCTTTAGAAGATAATAAAGAATTAAACGAATATCATTTAACTTTTTTAGCTCCTGCAAAAATGCAAAATTTAAAACTTCAAATCGCACAAGGACTAGATGAAATGTTAGAAGATGAAGATAGAAAACAAGAGTTTTATGTTTGTAAATTTGTGGTGGTAAATGGGGTTAGTGAAAACAATACTCAAGAAATTATCCCTGATAATGTTATAAGAATACAAACACAAGATGGTAGTGGAGAGTTTATTGAGATAGTATTTCCTAGTCAATTAGAACTCAATGATAAACCTTTGGAAGATGTGAGTTATACATTTGTTCCGGCTTTAAGAGGTTTATATTCAATGTTTAAAATTACAAGTAGACTTAATAGTGGTTTAACGCGACAAGAAGTAGTGAAAATTATTGAAAAACTACAAAAAGGTAGCAGTGGGAATATTCGCCTTTTGAAAAATAAAAAAGAATTAGATGAACTGTGGCAAAAATTAATAAAAAATGCCACAAAGTTAGAAGAAAAATATATTCCTATAAAAAATCATAAAACAGGACAAATTACGCAAGAAAAATTTATAAGATATAAATTGAATGATGGAATTGATATTATATACAGAACAGGTTCTGGAAGTGGGGGAGAAACAATAAATATTTATGGTAAAAATCCAAAGCTCAATAAAACTATTCATATTAAACCATAGGAATAAAAGTGAAAAGAATAAAAGTAATATATGCAATGGGTAATCCTATTTTTTCTTATAAAGAAAAAGATGATATAGGATATAAAAGTTATGAAAATTTAAGTAAAGTATTAAATAATAAACCATATTTTTCTGAAATGGATTTACTTTTAGAATATTTAAGATACACAACAAAAACAGATATTCTCTTAGCATTTGAATATTTATTATTAAAACTTATTGATGATGAATTTTTTGCAAGACATGAAATAGATGCAAATATCATTCAATTTTATAATATTGATAGTCTTAACAACACTCCTTCTTTAAATACACCCAAACCTACCTATATAAGTGAATATATTAATATCTTGGGGCAACTTTTTCTAGCAGGTTATATAGATTTTGGATCTTATTGTGATGAAGATAGAAATAAAATAGATTATCCCTCAAACTTATCTTATTATAAAGAAGATAAATATCAAGCTTGGATATATTTTAGAGATAATTTTTTTTATAAAGAAAGATTTGAAAGAAATTTGAATGATGATATTATTGTAGATGGATGTAGCACAATGTTTTCTCCCACTTCTTGGGATACACCACAATATTGGTCACAATACAATATCTGGATAGCAACAACCCCAAAAGGCACAAAATACTTCCAAGAAATCTTAGCTCCTAAATTTTACAACAAATACAAAGATTTAGAAGTAGAGATTGATGATAAGGGTAATGTGCTTAGATGGATAGGAGAGATTAATAGAGACAAAAAATATTAGCAAATAAAAAATGATATAATAATGCTTTATATAAGGAATCTTTTATGTTTATAAGTTCTAAAACAGAGTTAATTCAAACTATTAAAAATTTAACAATCAACAATAAAGAAGTTAAACAGATTGATTTTAT
>NZ_MJXN01000041.1:0-1075 GCF_001762815.1 Campylobacter sp. BCW_6465 | reverse complement strand
TTAGTGTTTTCCCCACTAACTGTAATACCACCTGTTATACTTCCTGAGCCAGAATTAGAGATAGCTTGACCTGAAGAAGAAGTTACAGTAGCTCCATCTTCTACTTTTATAGAGCCTTCTATTTTTCCGCTTTCATTAGATATACCAGCGCCACTTCCACCTTCTACTCTAGATCCTTCACCGGATAAAATTATTTCTCCGCTTAAAGAAGCTGCTTTTTCTAATCTTATACCATTAACTTTACCTTGTATAATGCCACCATTTTTAAGTTCTATTTTACTAGTACTTGAACCAACATCTAAAGCAATTCCATGATTATCGCTATAAATTCCACTTACAGTTCCATCTTTTGAAGTATTTTTTCCACCATCTATGTATAAATCGCCTAGAGTTTGCCATTGATTTACCCATATTCCTGCTGTTTTACCATAAACTACACCTCCATCTTTTATGGTAAGTGTTCCAAATTTACCATAGGATACATGTATACCAGAAACAACTGAATTGATAGTTCCTGTGTTGATGATATTTTCTATGGTGCCACCGTTTTCTAATTTTATAGCGCCACCCCACCATATATCTTCAGTGCTATTTATAGTACCTTTATTTTCAAGTGTTTTTATAATGCTATTGTGTATAAAAACAGCAGAGGAACCACCATTCATAGTACCATTATTGATAAAATTTTCTATGGTTCCACCAACCATTGTTACACCTTCGCTCCCACTAATTAAACCACTATTAACAAAGCTTTGTATATTAGTATTTTTTCCTTCGAAAAGTACTCCTCGGTCGTTAGAGCCTACTATAGTCCCACTATTTTCGAATTTATCCACAGTGAGAGTTCCTGAGTTACCTCCCCAAATTCCCATGTAAATTTGACCATTGATTTGACCTGTATTTTCAAAGGTGTTAACAGTGATGGTTCCTTTAAAATTGTTATCATGTTCTACAGCTACCTTACCGTTAATAGTTCCATGATTGGTAAGATTGGTAAGAGTGAGGATATTGCTACCACTAGCATGAGCATAGATGATTCTATCTGTATTGCCTATACTACCTAAAGTTCCACCTG
>NZ_MJXN01000040.1:0-514 GCF_001762815.1 Campylobacter sp. BCW_6465 | reverse complement strand
TAAAGAACCCTGTTTAAATTCTAAAAAGATAGTTTTATCTTTAGCTACTATTTCTTTCTTAGCGAGTTGTGCTAATGCTACACTTACTCCTGAAATAAAAACTTATGATGAAGCAAATAAAAATCTTAAGGCTAGTTCAGCAAGTGTTTATAGTTCTCAAGCTAGAATTAATACAACTGTAAGTAGTTCAATCAACAATCAAATCAACATTACCGATCAGGGACCACATACCATAATAATTGAAGCAGGTGGAACTTTAGGTAGTATAGGCAATACAGATAGAATCATCTATGCTCATGCTAGTGGTAGCAATATCCTCACTCTTACCAATCTTACCAATCATGGAACTATTAACGGTAAGGTAGCTGTAGAACATGATAACAATTTTAAAGGAACCATCACTGTTAACACCTTTGAAAATACAGGTCAAATCAATGGTCAAATTTACATGGGAATTTGGGGAGGTAACTCAGGAACTCTCACTGTGGATAAATTCGAAAATAGTGGGACTATA
>NZ_MJXN01000039.1:0-25154 GCF_001762815.1 Campylobacter sp. BCW_6465 | reverse complement strand
AAAAACCCTAACCAGCAACAAACTCTTTTTTAAACACTATTCTAAGTGTCATCTAAAACAACAATAAAAATAAACATAGGATTTATATATAAAGTAAGTAATGAAGACATTTAACAAGTCCGCAATGAGCTACTTTCCCCCTGCCAGTAAGGCGTAGTATCATCACCCACGATGTGCTTAGCTTCTTGGTTCGGGATGGAGCAAGGCGTTTCCACATCTGTATAATCACGGACATTGTTATTTAAATATTCTTTGAAAGATTGAATTTAAAAAATAAAGCTTAATCTTTTTATTTCTTTACTTTTTTCTTTATTCTCTTTCTTCTTTTGTTTTTCTTTCTTCTTTACTTATCTTTTATCTTTGATAAGTTTTTATATAGAATACTTAAAAAACAATGTTAAGAGCAAGTTCTAATATAAACTTTACTTGAAAGATTTTATTAGCTTAAAAACATAATGTTTATATAAATATTTCATATAAAACATTCAAAGCTTTATAAAAACCTTAACAAGGAAGTGATGCTTTATTAAAGATAAGCCAAACGCTCTATTAGTACTGGTCAGCTAAAGGACTTTCATCCATTACACACCCAGCCTATCAAACTAGTAGTCTTCTAGAGAGCTTAGAGAAGATTCATCTTAGAGTTGGCTTCACGCTTAGATGCTTTCAGCGTTTATCCTTTCCAAACTTAGCTACGCTGCGATGCTCTTGGCAGAACAACAGCTACACCAGTGGTTTGTTCAACCCGGTCCTCTCGTACTAGGGTCAAATCTCTTCAATCTTCTTACGCCCACGGCAGATAGGGACCGAACTGTCTCACGACGTTCTGAACCCAGCTCGCGTACCGCTTTAAATGGCGAACAGCCATACCCTTGGGACCTGCTCCAGCCCCAGGATGCGATGAGCCGACATCGAGGTGCCAAACCTCCCCGTCGATGTGAGCTCTTGGGGGAGATCAGCCTGTTATCCCCGGGGTACCTTTTATCCTTTGAGCGATGGCCCTTCCACACAGAACCACCGGATCACTAAGACCGACTTTCGTCTCTGCTTGACTTGTATGTCTTGCAGTTAAGCTGGCTTATACCTTTATACTCTACGAACGATTTCCAACCGTTCTGAGCCAACCTTTGTAAGCCTCCGTTATTATTTGGGAGGCGACCGCCCCAGTCAAACTACCCACCAGACATTGTCCCACTTGAGGATAACTCAAGCTGGTTAGCTACCCAAATAAGAAAGAGTGGTATCTCAACAACGGCTCATATACAACTGGCGTCATATACTCAAAGCCTCCCACCTATCCTGCACATTCTTATCCAAGTAGCAGTGTCAAGCTGTAGTAAAGGTCCACGGGGTCTTTCCGTCTTGCCGCGGGTAGGAGGAATTTTCACCTCCACTACAATTTCACTGGATCCCTCTTTGAGACAGCTCCCATCTCGTTACGCCATTCATGCAGGTCGGTATTTAACCGACAAGGAATTTCGCTACCTTAGGACCGTTATAGTTACGGCCGCCGTTTACTCGGGCTTCGATCAAGAGCTTCGCTAATGCTAACCCCATCAATTAACCTTCGAGCACCGGGCAGGCGTCACACCCTATACATCCTCTTACGAGTTAGCAGAGTGCTGTGTTTTTGGTAAACAGTCGGGAGGGACTCTTTGTTGTAAGTTTCTTCGCTTTCGGAGTAAATCCTAGTACGAAGCTAACCACACCTTATACCGAAGATACGGTGCTATTTTGCAGAGTTCCTTAAAGAGAGTTCTTCCACGCGCCTTAGAATACTCATCCCACCCACCTGTGTCGGTTTACGGTACGGGCAACATTAGCTAAACTTAGAAACTTTTCTTGGCTCGACGGCATCAGGGGTTCTTCTATCCATCCGAAGATTTCAAAAAGCCTTTCAGTTCTCGGAGTGTTCTTATACGGATTTGCCTGTATAAGCTCCTACGACCTTAGACTAGCACTTCCATCCGCTAGCCCCCTTAGCCCTAAGCGTCCTTCCATCGCACACTAATGTTGGTATTGGAATATTAACCAATTTGCCATCGTCTACCCCTTTCGGACTCGACTTAGGACCCGACTAACCCTACGATGACGAGCATCGCGTAGGAAACCTTGGGTTTACGGCGTTAATGATTCTCACATTAATTATCGCTACTCATGCCTGCATGCTCACTTCTATTCGCTCCAGCACTCCTTACCGGTATACCTTCGACGCAAATAGAACGCTCTCCTACCACTTGCACACAACTTAAACTACTTAACTTTAGCCTAAGAATATTTTTATTGATTTTACTAAGTTTTATTTCTATCTTTACTCTATAAAAATCAGTAAAAATATAACTTAAAACATATAACTTAGTTTTTTATATTCTCAACTTAAATAATCTAAGTTGTGTGCAAGTCTACAGCTTCGGTACTTACTTTAGCCCCGTTATATTTTCCGCGCAAAATCACTAGACCAGTGAGCTATTACGCTTTCTTTAAAGGATGGCTGCTTCTAAGCCAACCTCCTGGTTGTTTAAGTAACTTCACATCGTTTTCCACTTAAGTAAGATTTAGGGACCTTAGCTGGTAGTCTGGGTTGTTTCCCTCTTGACGACGGATTTTATCACTCGCCGCCTGACTGCTGTGATTACATATAAGGTATTCGGAGTTTGATAGGGTTTGGTACATTGGTGTATGCCCTAGCCCATTCAGTGCTCTACCCCCTTATATTACGACACAACGCTATACCTAAATATATTTCGGAGAGAACCAGCTATCACGAAGTTTGATTGGCCTTTCACCCCTATCCACAAGTCATCCCGGGGCTTTTCAACGCCTATGGGTTCAGTCCTCCACTAGTTCTTACACTAGCTTCAACTTGCTCATGGATAGATCACTTCGTTTCGGGTCTGCAGCATCTGACTAAGCGCCCTATTCAGACTCGCTTTCGCTACGGCTTCGCGTTTGCTTAACCTTGCCAGACACCACAACTCGCAGGCTCATTATGCAAAAGGCAGTCCATCACACTGTATTGCTACATAGTGCTCTGAATGATTATAAGCAAATGGTTTCAGGTTCTATTTCACTCTGATCACCTCAGTTCTTTTCACCTTTCCCTCACGGTACTTGTGCACTATCGATCTGGTATTAGTATTTAGGGTTGGATCGTGGTCGACCCAGATTCAGACAGGATTCCTCGTGTCCCGCCCTACTCAGGATACTGCTAGCTAAGCTTTGTTTTTCGCATACGGGACTATCACCCTCTATGGCTATACTTTCCAGAATGTTCTGCTAAACTCAGCTCTTGCACATTGCAGTCCTACAACCCCCAGTGCAAGCACTGGGTTTGCCCTCTTGCGCTTTCGCTCGCCGCTACTGACGCAATCTCTATTGATTTCTTTTCCTGAGGGTACTAAGATGTTTCAATTCCCCTCGTTCGCTCCTATATAGGTAATGTATATCTCTATACATTGGGTTGCCCCATTCGGAAATCTACGGATCAAAGCTTCTTGACAGCTCCCCGTAGCTTATCGCAGTCTAGTACGTCCTTCATCGCCTTTACCAGTCAAGGCATCCACCATTCGCTCTTAGTAGCTTACCTTTTGATGTTCTTTTAGCAGATGAGCAAAGCTCATCCTAAAGAACCAAAGCTAAAGGCCTACCCCGCCAACCTAAAAGATATTAGGCTTAAAACGAAATAAACTAAACATTCATTAAAAAATTAATGTAGATAAAGCTTCAATTCTTAATCGCTAAAAAAACAATTTGCATAAAAGTTAGATATAACCTAACTTCTACCTTTTTTATTGATTCTAAAACGCATCACTTCCTTGTTAAAGTTTTTATGATAAGACTTCTTTATCTTAAGACGGAAAGCATTCAAACACTTAATATAGAACTAAATGATTTAGTCTTAACTAAGCTGTGAGTTTGAAACTTGTCTTTAATTTACAAATCTTAAATCTAATATTCTCTTTATTATAGAAATAAAGATAATTAAAAGATATAAGTTAAACCAAAGAAAAGATAAATAGGTTTTATCCTTTAACAAGTCCTGTAAAATTGTTTTTATTAAAACTTGCTTGTGACTCTTAACAATGATAATTAAAAAGAACATTTAGGTTTAAAACCTAAAGGAAGTATATATATATATTAATATAATCATTATAAATATAAATACATAATGTATATGCTACTTATATCTATTTAAAGTATATTCTTTTATAGCTAAAGATAAAAATAAATCTAAGTATAGAGTTTATATTTTATATTTAATCTACTTTATATACTTGCTTTAGATTTTAAAGCTTTTTTATTCAAATCTTTTTTATGGTGGGCCTAACAAGACTTGAACTTGTGACCTCACCCTTATCAGGGGTGCACTCTAACCAGCTGAGCTATAGGCCCTTAATAAATGGTGGAGAATAGCGGGATCGAACCGCTGACCTCCTGCGTGCAAAGCAGGCGCTCTCCCAGCTGAGCTAATTCCCCATAAACAATTAGCTTTATCATCAATCTTTGAAATCTAAACAAGAATCAATTGAGTTTATATATTGAAGTAATAGTGGTGAGACTTATTACTTTGTACTCTAGAAAGGAGGTGATCCAACCGCAGGTTCTCCTACGGTTACCTTGTTACGACTTCACCCCAGTCGCTGATTCCACTGTGGACGGTAACTAGTTTAGTATTCCGGCTTCGAGTGAAATCAACTCCCATGGTGTGACGGGCGGTGAGTACAAGACCCGGGAACGTATTCACCGTAGCATGGCTGATCTACGATTACTAGCGATTCCGGCTTCATGCTCTCGAGTTGCAGAGAACAATCCGAACTGGGACATATTTTATAGATTTGCTCCACCTCGCGGTATTGCGTCTCATTGTATATGCCATTGTAGCACGTGTGTCGCCCTGGGCATAAGGGCCATGATGACTTGACGTCGTCCACACCTTCCTCCTCCTTACGAAGGCAGTCTATTTAGAGTGCTCGGCCGAACCGTTAGCAACTAAATACGTGGGTTGCGCTCGTTGCGGGACTTAACCCAACATCTCACGACACGAGCTGACGACAGCCGTGCAGCACCTGTCTCTAAGTTCTAGCAAGCTAGCACCCTCATATCTCTATAAGGTTCTTAGGATATCAAGCCCAGGTAAGGTTCTTCGCGTATCTTCGAATTAAACCACATGCTCCACCGCTTGTGCGGGTCCCCGTCTATTCCTTTGAGTTTTAATCTTGCGACCGTACTCCCCAGGCGGTACACTTAATGCGTTAGCTGCATTACTGAGATGACTAGCACCCCAACAACTAGTGTACATCGTTTAGGGCGTGGACTACCAGGGTATCTAATCCTGTTTGCTCCCCACGCTTTCGCGCCTTAGCGTCAGTTGAGTTCCAGCAGATCGCCTTCGCAATGGGTATTCTTGGTGATATCTACGGATTTTACCCCTACACCACCAATTCCATCTGCCTCTCCCTCACTCTAGACTATCAGTTTCCCAAGCAGTTTAATGGTTAAGCCATTAGATTTCACAAGAGACTTGATAATCCGCCTACGCGCCCTTTACGCCCAGTGATTCCGAGTAACGCTTGCACCCTCCGTATTACCGCGGCTGCTGGCACGGAGTTAGCCGGTGCTTATTCCTTAGGTACCGTCAGAATTCTTCCCTAAGAAAAGGAGTTTACGCTCCGAAAAGTGTCATCCTCCACGCGGCGTTGCTGCGTCAGGGTTTCCCCCATTGCGCAATATTCCCTACTGCTGCCTCCCGTAGGAGTCTGGACCGTGTCTCAGTTCCAGTGTGACTGATCATCCTCTCAGACCAGTTAAGCGTCATAGCCTTGGTAAGCCATTACCTTACCAACTAGCTGATACTATATAGTCTCATCCTACACCGAAAAACTTTCCCTACTCAACTTGTGTTAAGCAGGAGTATAGAGTATTAGCAGTCGTTTCCAACTGTTGTCCTCTTGTGTAGGGCAGATTAACTATACCTTACTCACCCGTGCGCCACTAATCCACTTCTAGCAAGCTAGAAGCTTCATCGTTCGACTTGCATGTATTAGGCACGCCGCCAGCGTTCACTCTGAGCCAGGATCAAACTCTCCATAATAAACCTTCTTTAGCATCAAGGCAAAGCCTTGACTAAGAAGCAAGCTAAAGGCCTACCCCGCCAACCTAATAGATAAACTACTTAGATTGTATTAAAGAGATAAACCTTATTACTTTTATAGATAGTTTAATCTTTTTCTTCAAAGAAAAAGTTATAAAAGATTAAAAGAAAAGCTTTTAATCTTTTTAAATTAGATTGAATAGATTTTACATAATTGCTTATGCCTAAATCTTTCTGGCTCAATCGATCACTTATTTAGATTTCAAAGATTGACTAATAAGATTTGAATAACAATACTAAGTTAAAAGAACAAAACAAAAAATCATTTTTAAAAGAAAAGTTTTTAAATTAAAAAACTAAGATTTATAAATAAAACTTTTTAGCTTTAAATTAAAAAATTAAGAAAGTTAAAAACTCAAATAATTTAAAAACTTAAAAAATCTAAAATAAAGTTAATTTATAAAATCTACGTAAGCTAATGAAACTTTATAATTTAAAAGATTTTAAGTCCTTTTTTCAAAAAAGGAAATGAAAGTATAACCAATTAAACTTAAAGAGGGATTAAACAATATAAATATTTGTGTAAGTATTTATATAAGTATTTGGTGGGTTAAAAAATGGGGGCTATATTTTAGAGCACTCGTAATTTTTATTTTTTATATTAACAAATTGACTTTTAAGTGTTTTAAAATCTGGAATATAAGCATAACCGCTAAGCGTATCTATAACGATACAAAGAGCATGCTTTTTTGATAACAAACGTATAATGCAATCTGAATTATTCTTTGCTAAAGTTTTTTCATATGCATAATTGGCATTTTTTAACGGAGAATACACTCTGCCCATTTCATCAAATACTAATCTAGTAAATCCTGAACAAGATCCTTTGAATTCAACCTTTTCTATTCCAAATCTTTTTGTAAGATTAAATCTTTGTGTAGTTTTTTCATCATCTTTACTAATAACTCCACTTTGACCTGAATTCATTAATTTGTTATGATTGATTACATCAACAGCAATTTCTCTATCTATATTGATTTCAGTTTTACCTAAATTAGCATTTCCATCGCCATTTTTATCCAAGAAAATAGTATATGTTTGATCATAACCCGTGGCAGCTGATTTTATAAAATAAATCTGCCATTTACTTTTAAACCACTCTCTTTTTGCGATAGCCAACTCATCAACTCTTATACCTTCTTGCATCATGGCTAAATTTTGGGTGTATTGGATATCATTAAGAATTTGTATTGCACCTTCTAGTAGATTGTCTTTTTTTAAGTAAAGACTGCCTAAATTAAAAACTATACCTAAAATGAGAATTATAAACACAAATTCCAACAAACTGAAAGCTTTAATCATAGTTTAAAATCTGATATACTTTTTCATATTTTCCAAGTTTTACTTTAACAATTTTTTTGTCCATATCATGCTTATCGGCTTGTTTTAAAGCTTTTAAATAAAACTTATTGCTATTTTTTATTCCATAAAATCGCAATCTTTTTTGCAAACTTGGGGCTGTTGCAAGCTCTAAAACATCTTGTTTTTTTAATTCTAGCGCCAATTCTTTAGCAAAATGATAATTATTGGCAAAATGACGATTTGGATTGTTTATAAAATAATACAATAATTGATTAGCGACGATTAAAAAGTAACAAAATATCAAAAAAATTATAGAACATTCTATAAAGATTTTATACCTTAATCGAAAAACTGGCAATCTCACTCTATAACTTTGCATTAAAGTTTTTATAAGCAAAGGAGTGCAAATAACACAAAAAGGCAAAAAATCATCTAAAAAAAGTTTTTGTCTTAAAGAAAGCAACAAGCAAAATACAAATGTTACACTCATTAAAAACCATAATAAATTTTTATATTTTTGAAAAGTCAAACGATAAATAGTATAAAAAAAATACACAAAAACCAAAGGAGAAAAACATGCAGCAAAAATTCCTAAGGTATCTAAAAAATAACCTCTTGGACGACCACCTGTATCAAAACCATAAAAACTGATACTTGCTCCAAACAAAACAAGAGATAAGGTAAATAAAATAGCATTTCTTTTATAAATCCCAAAAAAGAAAAAAGTTAAAAATAAAATATTAAAAGATTTATCAACAAATAATACTATAATCAATAATATATAAAAAAGCCATTTTTTTTCATATTCGTAAGCACATAATATAGCAAGGGTTAAAAAAATCACCAAAGATGCGGCATTAACCAGCAAAGCACTTGCAACAGTACCCGGCAATAAAACAAATAACAATAAAGAAAAAAAAGCATCAATTTTAGTTTTAGTATATTTTAAAGCTAGGAAATACAAAAGCAAACAACTTAAAAAATGAAAAAATAAAAAAGGAAGCCTTAAACCAAAATCATTTTGCCCAAAAATAAAAGTTCCAAAATGAGATATATAATAAAGCAAACTATGGGAAAAAATAAGTGATTTACCCTGCTCACCAAAATAAATATCAGCTTCATCAGTACTAATACTCAGTGTTGAAATTCCATAAAGCAAAGCCAACAAATCAAGACTAAGTAAAATGATGATAAGTTTATAATTTTTGATTTTTTCCATAATGAAAATTTTACAAAATTAAACTTAAAATATCAATGCAAATCATATAAATATCAAACATCTTAAAAATTAACATCAAATTGATTTTAGTTTTTATAAGTATAATTTTAAACAAAAAAAGGCAAAAATGCAAACTATTGATCAAATTTTTCAAACACAAATCGATATTAAAAAATCTATTTTCTTATCTTTTCTTTGCCCTTTTAAAGATTTTAAATTTTTAATAGAAACGCTAAAAAAAGAGCATCCAAAAGCTGTTCATTTTGTCTATGCTTATCGTGTTTTAAATGATTTTAATCAAATTGTAGAAGATAAAAGCGATGATGGAGAACCTAAAGGAACTTCTGGAATGCCAACTTTAAATGTTCTAAGGGGCTATGATCTTATCAATGCGGCTTTAATCACTGTAAGATATTTTGGCGGTATAAAACTTGGTACAGGGGGACTTGTAAGAGCCTATAGTGATGCGGCAAATGCCGTGATTAATAATTCTTCTTTACTTTCATTCGAATTGAAAAAAAATATAACCATTGCTATTGATTTAAAAAATTTAAATCGTTTTGAACATTTTTTAAAAACTTATTCTTTTAATTTCACAAAAGATTTTAAGGATTGCAAAGCTATATTACATATCAAATTAAATGAAAAAGAGGAGCAAGAATTTGAAATTTTTTGTAAAAATTTTGCACCTTTTGAAATAGAGAAATTATAAATTCTTGCAAGTAAATACAAAAGCTCCAAAATGGAGCTTTTGATTAAATTGCGTTCAATAAATCATTTAACAAAGTATTATTCTTACTTTGTTCATTTGCACCTTGTTGTGTAAGATCATTGTGAACGCTAGCACTTTGAGCTCTCATAGACAACTCGCCTTCATTTTGTCTAAAACGATAAGCGTAAACATTTGACATTTGAGCATAATTACTTAAATTTGAATTTGAGTTTTGCGCATTGCTTTGAAAACTATTGCTAGAATTTAAAGCATCTCCGCTTGACTTCTCATCCGCCTTATTTAATATATCCATAAAATCAGAATTTCCAGATGAAGAATAATCTTCAACCTGTTTATCCACCTGTTTATACTGACCACTAATAGCATCGTATTCATACGAGCTGATCGTTCTATAATTTACCTGCATAGTTTTCTCCTTTCAAAATATGCAAAAACTATACAAGCAAAAAGTGTTCCTTTTTTATGCAAAAATTAATGTTTTTCAATCATGATGAGTAGGCAAATGCTCCACATCAAGCTCATTATTGGCTATAAATTCTTCCTTGGCTTTTTTACAGTTTTCATCACGCATTTTGCGGTATTCATTGCGAATCGTGATTTCTTTATCGCTTAGAGGTCTATCTTCTAAAAAACTAATATGAAAATAAGTATCATCGCTCTTTGAATAAGTTTTATAAAAATCTATATAATCAAAATAATCCTTGCCATTATCAAACTCTACGACCTCTTCTATATAAATCGTAGGTCCAAAACCCTTGTGATTTTGCGTATAGTGCCCAAAACCTGCGCTGTATTGAATTCTAAATTTAGCCATCATTTTCTCCTAAAAATTCTTGATAAGTTCCACGAAAATCCGTAAGCTTACCATTTTCTAAATGCCAAATTCTATTAGCAAAAGCAGAAACTAACTCCCTATCGTGGCTGATACAAAGCACTACACCTTTAAAATTATATAAAGCTTCACCTAATGCAATAATACTTTCAAGATCTAAATGGTTATCAGGTTCGTCTAAAAGCAAAAAATTCGGACGCTCTAGCATTAAACGAGAAAGCATTAAACGATGTTTTTCACCCCCACTTAAACTTGCTGCCATCTTTTCTTGATCACTGCCACTAAAAAGCATTCTACCTAAACACTTACGGATTTCACCTAGATCTTTAAATTTTTCACTCATAAGCCATTCGTAAAGTTTCAAATTTTCACAAATTAAATTACTTGTATCTTGAGGAAAATATCCAAGCTCTATAGTTACCCCAAGATGTATAAATCCACTATCTGGACTTATAGCATGGGCGATGATTTTTGCCAAAGTACTTTTGCCCACACCATTTGCCCCAATCAAAGCGATTTTATCATTTTTTTCTATTTTTAGCTCCAAATTTGAAAATAGTTGTTTATCATAAGCCTTGCCTATACCTTTAAATTCTAAAACTTCATTACCTATTTCACGATTGGTTCTAAAAACTATGCTAGGATCTCTACGGCTTGAAATTTTAATCTCTTCAAGCTCTAGTTTTTCAAGTGCCTTAGCGCGGCTTGTGGCTTGTTTTGCCTTAGAAGCATTCGCACTAAAACGGCGAATGAAATTTTCTAATTCTTCTCTTTCTTTCAAGGTTTTATCGCGTTTAAGCTCAGCTTGTTTTGCCAAAAGCGTTGAAGCCATATACCAATCATCGTAATTTCCCGCAAAATCACGAATTTGTTTAAAATCCACATCCAAAATTCTTGTGCAAATTTTATTTAAAAAATGCCTATCATGAGAGATGACAACCAAAGTCCCTTCATGTCTTAAAAGTTCATTTTCAAGCCAAGAAATCGCCTCTAAATCAAGATTATTTGTAGGCTCATCTAAAAAAAGTACATCCGCACCCAAAAATAAAACTTGAGCTAGTAAGACTTTAAATTTATCCGCACTTTGTAAGGTGCTCATTAAAGCATCGAAATCTTTAATCTTTAAAGAACTTAAAATTTTTTCACAACGCGTTTCACAATCATAATTTGGATCTTCTTCAGCCGTTATTATCTCAAGCTCACCTAAACGCTCATTGATCTCATCTGTAAATTCCTCGCTCATATAAAGCTTTTCTTTTTCTTTTAAAGCCTCATATAAACGCTTATTTGCACACATCACCGCATCTTTGATGGTGTAGTTTTCAAAAGCAAATTGATCCTGTCCTAAAACTGCGATTTTTAAACCTTCATCAAATACTATTTCACCACTACTCGACTCAATTTCTCCTGAAAGAATTTTTAAAAAAGTCGATTTTCCCGCACCATTAGCACCAATAAGTCCGTATCTTTGCCCTCGAACAAGCTTTAAATTAACATTTTCAAATAAAAGCTGATTTGCAAAACGCATAGTAAGATTTTTTACTTCAACCATGATTTTCCTTAATTTTTTACTTATAAAAATTTTTAAGAAATTGTAGCGAAAAAGGCTTGAATTTTTAATTTTAAAATTAAATTTTTTGATAGTTAAAAATAAATTCTATAATTTTATTATAATTTTGTTTTTTAATTTTTTTATAGACTAAAAATAAATCTACTCCCCACCAAATAATGCCCAATAATAGAAAAATTCCAAACAACCCGAAAAAAATTTCAGAAATATCCAAGTTAGAATCATTTTCATAGCTAATTCCTAGTATCAAAAATAACACACAAGGAAATAAAGATAATACTATACGCAATATTCCTAATGCATAGTCTTTTATCATAAATCTATCGATTGCCAACCAACCTAAACTTAAAAAACCACATATCATACTCATAATTAAAGGTTTTATAGGATCTTGAAGTCTTAAAAATACCAAATTTGATAAAGCTTCTTTTTTATTTTGTAATTGTTCAAACTTAAGCTTTAAATTGAAAAAATCTTCTTGATTTATTTTATCTTGTATATTTAAAAGAAAAACATTATAGTCCATATCCAGTCTCCTCAAAATTAACTTTTTAAGGCATTTTTGCCTTAAAAAGTTATCTGGTAATTTCTACATATACCATACCATCATCAGTATATCTAGCAAAATACTCGATCCAAGCATCCCATTTGTAAGGGCGAGAATCAATACTTCCATTTGCTTTTACTTGAGCTTTACAATACTGTGTTTTACTTTCCTTATCGGTTAAATCGCTCATAAAACCGCTATAAGTAAATTTCAACTTTTTACGATCAACCTCAGAAAATCTACCAAAATTGTGTTCTAAAATAATCTCAGTTAAAACATTTTGTACATCTTGATCACTACATTTTGGAATACCGCTACTACAAGCACTCAAAAATACTGCCAAAATTCCAACAAACATAAATTTCGCATTAAAACATTTCATTAATTTCCTCCTTTTTTGTTCACCTAAATAATATTTTAGTTTCTCTTCATCTGTACCAAGTTCACCATTTTACTTGTAATCTCTAAAAAAACCTGTGCAATATTTGGAGCAACAGACAAAATATTTAAAAGCAATTTTCTTTATTGCTTAAGAATTCTAAACCTCACTTGTCACAAAAACAAAATTTACTAAAAACTTGATAAAAATATTTTGCAAACTTATTTTTGATTATTTTTCATAAAAACTCGAAATTATTGTATAATATTTGCAATCTTTTCAAAATTTTGTTTTCTTAATTTTTTACCCACTAAAAACATATCTACAATCCACCAAATCCAATTAACAAGCCACAACAAACCATATATTATCCCTAAAGCACTATATGTAATCATTAAAATACCGCAAAACATAGCTACAATTGTAATTCCCAAGCGTATAAGCCCTAAAACCCAATCTCCTATCATAAAACGACCCACTCCAAAAGCACCAAATAAAAAAGTCCCTACCCAAAATACTAGAGCGGGACTTTTTAGCTTTATCATTGGAAGCTGTGCTACTACTTCTTTTTGTTTATCCTCATTTAAGCGATCAAATTTCTCTTTTAGCATCACGGTAGATGTTGCATCTTTTGGCAATTTATCGCCAATGCTGAAAAGAACCGAATTGAAATCCATAACTACTCCTTGAAAATTAAAAAATATCTCGAATTATTCCATACTATAACTTAATTAATATTGAAATATTAAATATATTTTATATAAAAGATTGAATATTTCAAGTGTTTTTAATAAAGAAATTTTAATGTAAAATTTTTTAAAGGCTAAATTTTTAAGGTAAAAAATGACAAAAAAGAGCAAGCGTGATATGGCATATGAACTAGACATTGATGTTAGCACTTTATATAATTGGAGAAAATATAAACCCAATTTATATCGTATTGTTATGCTTGGCTTTAAATTTGATGAACTTTTAGAAAATAGTAAAAAAACTCATGAAGAATTACTTCATATAGAACAAACTATACAAGATGAGATTGCTAAATTTAAATAAAGTCCACTTTTAAGCTTTTTTCTATACAATTATCACTTTTATTAAAATCAAGGATTTGAAATGTTTTTATTAGATTTTTTAATATCATTGAGTTTTATTTTTGAAATTTCAGCACTTGTATTATCCTTTTACTTTAAAAATTCAAGAATTTTCTTTTTAACTTTAGTGCTATTAGGAGCTAAGTTGCCTTATTTTTATACAAGTTTTTTTCAAGCTAATTTATTTGTGGCTTTGTTTTTACCTATGATTTTTACTCTATTTTGCCTTGGAAAACACCATGCTTTAATTTTAAGTAAAAAAAATATCGCTTCAATTACAACCCTTATTTTTATAGGCGTTTTAAGCATCATTTTACCTAGAAATACTACTTTTAATAGCGCTGGTTTAGAATTCCATTTTATTGCATTAAATTTTTTTAAACCTGTAAGTGAATTAGGATTTTTATTTTTTTTAGTCGGCTTAATACTCATTTTTATCAAAACCTTTAAAACTAAAGAATATTATCTTATTATCGCATTTTTTGCTGCATATTTTCAGTTTTTATTCCAAGAAGGAGCAGGAATAAGGTATTTTGAATTTGCAAGTTTAGTTTTTTGTTTTTATCTTTTAAATCACGCTTATAGATTGGCTTTTTTTGACACCTTAACAAAACTACCTAATGAAAAAAGCCTTACACGCTTTACAAAGGGAAAAAACAACTATATCATTGCCTTGCTTCATTTTAATGAACTAAAAGACACTAAAGAAAGCTACACCAAACTCATCTTAAAACAAATTGCAAAAATTTTAAAACGCTTCAAAACAAAAATTTTCATCGTAGACAATGATTTTATTTTAATTTTTAATGACAAAAATCAAGCTTTAAATCATCTTGCTTTTTTAGAATCCACCTTAAAAAATACGGAATTTAATTTAGAAAATGAAAATTTTAAACCGGATTTTAAATTGATTTGGCAAGAAAGTGAAGAAAATTTGGATAAAAATTTACAAAGTCTAAGAGCAAGACTCTTAGACTAAAAAATTATTTTTCGTTTGCTTCAACTTCGATATTTAAATTAATATCATCACTTAAAGTAATAGTTGAAGTACTTGCTGCAAATTTAAAATCAGAGCGTTTGATTTTTCCATTTAAAGAAAAGCCTATTTTTTCTTTTCCATCTTTGCCTTTAGCTACACCGCCGATTTCAGTATCTAAAACGATATCTTTAGAAACTCCAGCTATAGTTAAAGTTCCTGTCATTTTACCTTTTTCATTATCGATTTTTTCATATTTTTTCATTGTAAAAGTCATATCAGGATATTTTTTTGCTTTGAAAAAATCATCTTGCTGTAAGTGATTATCTCTTGTTTGATTTTCTGTATTTACAGATGCGATTTTTATAGTTGCATCAAGCTTTTTAAATTCAGCACTCGCAGGGTCAAAATCAATCACCGCAGAATAATCTTTGAAATTTCCTTTTACATTGCTAATTTGTAAATGTTTGATTTTAAAACCTACATCTGTATGTGCTTTATCTAAAGTATATTCTTTAGCAAACAAACCTGTGCTTAACAAAGACACCGCAACCAATGAACTTAATAAAACTTTTTTCATTTTTTTCCTTTTTTATAGTAATTTTCAATATAAAAATTTTATTAGATAAAACATAACAAATCATTAATAAAAATTAAAAAATTTTACTATTTAAAAATTTTACAAATTCTTCAAATTTAGGCAAATCAAGCTTTATTGCTTCTCTTTGCTGTTTTCCCCACATACACTCAGGAAAAAACGCATCTTCTTTAAATCTTGCCATAACATGAAAATGCACCCTTGGCACATAATTTGCAAAAGAGGCGATATTGATTTTTTCAGGTTTGTAAAATTCTATCATAGCCTTTTCACAAAGTAAAATTTTTTCAAAAAGTTCTTTTTGCAACTCTAAAGGACAATCGCTAAATTCTTTATAAATTTCTTTAGTAAAAATTTTAAGCCAAGGCACTTGAGCCTCCTCTTTCTCTATATAAATCAAATCATTTTCATAAATCATTACATTCCTTTGAAATTGTATTTATGATTATTTTACAAAATTTATCAAATTTTTAAGTCAAAATGCGTTAAAATTCCTAAAATTTAAAAAACAAAAAGGAGGATAAATGCAAATTAGTTCAAGTTATAACTCTTATGATTACTACTCTAGCAAACCTTCTTTTGATAAAACAAATCAATCCGATTCCACTCAAAAAGATGAAAAAAATCTTAGTGAAAATAAAGATGATAAAGAAAAAAATGGCGAACAAACCCAAATGGTTAATGGCGTAGAGCTAAGCCAAAAAGAAGTAGCTCAAGTTCGCGAACTTCAAAGTATCGATAGAAATGTAAAAGCTCATGAAGCTGCACATCAAGCAGCGGGCGGCGGCTTAGCAGGTGCTGCAAGTTTTACTTATACAAGAGGCCCTGATAATCAAATGTATGCTACAGCGGGCGAAGTTCCTATCAGCATGCAAAAAGGAAACACACCAGAAGAAACTATAGCCAATGCAAGACAAATCGCAGCAGCAGCTATGGCTCCTGCTGATCCTAGCCCGCAAGACTATAAAGTTGCAGCAAATGCTTCAAAAATGGAATTTGAAGCAAGAGCTGAAGCAATGAAGCTTAAAGCCGAGGAAGCCAAAGAAAAAGAAGAAGAAAATAAAGAAAAAGATGACAAAAATTCAGAAAATAGCTTAGAAAAAACAGATAAAGATTCAAAAAACAACGATAAAAATTCAAATTTTGATAAAGATTTTAAAAATTTCATAGCCAAAACTTATCAACAAAACTCACAAAATAACGACATTAAATTCAACATCGCATCTTAAAATTCTTAATTTAAATAAAAAATTTCCTTATGAAAATGATGGCTTGAATTTATATGTTAAGATATTTAACATTTTTTATCCTTTTTTATAATTTAAATTTTTGCATTATCAAGCCTTAATATCTATACTTTTTGGTGCAGAATTTAAAGAAAGGATTTTGTTAAATTCTCCTGCATCATCACTAAATTTCACACCAAAAAGAAGTTCTAATTCTTTACTAGTGCTAAATTTACCTTCTAATAGTTTTTTTACAAGCTCATTCATTTTACTATCATCTTTGTAAGTTTCTTTGTTTTTACTTTCTGCTTGTATAGGTTTGAAAGTTTCTTTGTCTTCTTTTTGATTGTTTTTATTAGTTAAGAACCTATCTATATCTTCTTGAGTAAGTGGCTTACCAAGTTCATTAAAAAATTGTTTTTCCCTTTGTGCCCTTTCAGCACCCCATATTTTCTCAAATTCATTCATACTTGTAAGAGTTTTTAAAAGATCAACTTTTCGTCTATGAAGTGCGGACAAATCTACGCCTTCTGTAAGATAGTCTGTGCCAAATTTATTAAGTATTTTTATTTCATCCTTGCTTAGTTTATCTTCCATATATCTTTTATATAAAGAGTTTTCTACTTCTTTTACATCAGCAGATCCATTATAGCCATTTTCTTCTTTAAATTTTTCAAGATCTCCAAATTTTTTTATTATGGATTCATAATAAGCATCATCATCATTTTTAAGCACAGCTTTTTTATTGCTTGTGTTATTATTTAGATAATTGATATTTGTATATTGAGTATCAAAATTTACCATAGAAAACCCTTTTTTTATGATATTTTATTAAAATAATCTTGGATTCCAACCACCAAGAGCAGACTACATTTGCCTTTTTGTATAATTATAGTTTGAATAAGAATTTGTACCATTAATCATTTTCGCCTTCCTTGATATTATATACTATATCGGAAGAAAATTAAAAATTTATAATCTTGAGAGTTTTCAAAAACTCTCAAGTTATTATCAAGCTAAGCTTTTTCCACTTTTATGATATTTTAAAATACCTTCAGCACAGCGATAAGCCAAAGCTCCCACAGTATCAGTTGGATTATATCCACTATTGTGTTGGAAATTTCCTGCTCCTACAACAAAAAGATTATCCGCATCCCAGTGTTGTAAATAAGTATTAACCACACTAGTTTCTCTATCTGCACCCATTGTTGTTCCACCTGTGTTATGAGTAGATTGATAAGGTACAACGCTATAATCCTTAAGATAAGCGCCTTTTTTAATTGATTTTACTCCTTGCATTCTTTTTGCTACCTCAGCTGTTTTATCTGTGATAAATTTATGCAAAGCTCTATCTTGATCGGTGAAATTATAAGTTAAGCGTAAAAGTGGCATACCAAAAGCATCTTTATAAGTTGGATCAAGACTTAAATAATTATTCTTATGAGGCAAAGAAGCACCTTGTCCTGCTACGGTAATAGCTCTTGTGAAATTATAGTTTAATGCTTTTTTAAATTCAGCACCCCAAGTTGGAGCTCCTGCTGGAAGTGGGGCTGATTGTATAGGGCGAGTTCCAAGCTGAACGCTATAAATCATAGCTCCATGAAGGAATTTTTCCTTAGAATGATCAAAATTATCTCCGTTAAAATCATCACTCGTAGTTCCTAAAGCACCTGAACCCATGAAGGTGTTAAATTGCTCATCAAAGAAAGCTGTTGTACCCATATTCATTTGGTAACAATAATTTCTACCTAAAGTTCCTTTACCTGTTTTTGGATCGTATTGCTCACCTATGTTGCTTACCATTAAAAGCTTAGCATTGTTAAACATATAACTTGTAAGCACAACTATATCAGCAGGCTGGATATACTCTTTCATCGTTCTAGTATCGACAAATTTCACCCCTGTTACTTTTCCGTCTTTTTTAAGAATTTGCGTTACATTGCTATAAGTACGTATGGTGTATTTACCTGTGCTCATAGCCTTTGGAATTACTGTATTTAAAGGACTTGCTTTTGCGCCATACTCACAACCAAAACGCTCACAATACGCACAGTATTGACAAGGAGCTAAATCTTGACCATCAGGGTTTGTATAGCCACCTTTAGAATTTGAAGCTGGCAAACGATAAGTGTGTAAATTTGAACTTTTTGCTGCACTTTCAAATCGTTTAAGCATTTTAGTATTTTCAAGAGGTTCTTGTGGATAAGGACTGGATCTAAAAGCTCCCATTTTTTCCGCTAAAGGATTTGGTTCACCTGATACCCCACAGGTTTTTTCAAATCTATCATAATAAGGCTCCATATCCTTATAAGTCACGCCCCAATCTTGCAAGGTATAATCATTACCTAATTTATTACCATATCTTTGTTTGCTTAGGGTTTGAATTTCAAAGTCATAAGGCATAAACCTAAAAGTCCAACCATTCCAATGCACCCCTGCACCGCCAACATTATTACCCAATAAAAACGAACCCATTTTACGATAAGGTAAGGCTAAACCACTAGGATCATGGCGAAAAGTCACAGTGTCTTTTGAGCAATCTTGCATCAAACCATAATTAATCCCGTATCTCCACTCATCATGGATAAAATTAAAATTTTCAGTACTTTGCATATGTCCGCGTTCTAAACTAAGTACATTCAAACCTGCTTTAGTAAGCTCTGCAGCCACTATACCTCCAGTCCATCCTGCTCCAACTGTTAGCACATCTACTTTTTTTAATACTTCAGCCATTTTAACTCTCCATATCTGCTAAACCCATAGGTTCAATGTTAAAAAATTCATCACTTGCAATTTTATCCACATAGCTCATTTGTGCGCCTGGATATTGCATCATTCTCCAACCATTTTTATTATCATTTCCGCCATAAATTGGATCAGCTAAAACTCCAGCTACTGTCATATCTCTTAAAAGTGTGAAAAAATAAGAAGATTTAAAACCTGTAGTTTGAATTTTTCCTTTTTCAAAATCGCTTAAAATTTTATCCTGATCTCCACCTTTAAGCAAAGAAAAAGATTTTTTATAACGCTTTTGAGCATTTTCTTCAAGAGCATGCACGCCTTCTAAAAAAATATCTTTGCGTTGCATAGGGGTTTGATAACCTTGTTCGGCTTTGCCCTCCATGAAAGGCTCTTGCATATATTCTCTATCATTATAACCATAAGCACTAGCTAGCTGATTATCGATAAAATAAGGCACGCCTAAACCTATAGCTCCTTCTCCTTGCTCATCTTTAGGATAAATTCTTTCACAGGCTGCTGTCGGCGGAAAAATAAAATGTCGCAAAAGAAAAATAAAATGTCGTATTTTTGCGACAAATTATCTTTCTTTCAACCTTAAACTTAAATTGTAATTTTAATCAATATGAGCCAAATTCTTTATTTTGGTTTAATTCAATTTTTATCACATTGCCTTTATTATCAAAAATAATGTGGGCATTTTGAGTGTATTCTCCCAAAATTTCACTTTTTGCTTTGAAGTTTTGTAAAATATAAATATAGTTTCCATTCTCTAAAATTTTGTATTTATCGCTAATAAATTTATAGCTTTTAACATCTGTTACATAGGATGGTTTAGATAATTCTTCTTTAACTGCTTTAATGCCCAATATATTTTCTTGATTGTCTTTGGTAAAATTACCCATTACAAAGCTTGGATCCGCATATTTAATTAACTCTTTATTGCTAAGAAAGGCGGTTTGGCATCTTTCTGCACTAAGCGTATAAGAAGTATTTTGAGGATTTTTTATAGTCCATATTTCATAAAACACGCATTCTTTAAATTGTATAGGATCAATTTTAAATTTTGGTTCTATGTTTGAAGCTTGTATAATAGTGTTTCCCATACTTATATTTTCGTTAATGGTTTTTTGCATTTTTTCATAAAACTTTGCTTTATCTGAATAAGTTTTATTATAAAAAGCTTTATGGATATCATTTTGAATATCTAGCACATTAGTGCTTGTGTTATACTCACCGTTTTCGCAACCTGTTAGTAGTAAAAGTCCTAATCCTAAAATATATTTTAATTTTTTCATTTCACAACCTCCTATAGTTTAAATCATAAGTACCTACCACTCTACCTATAATTTTAATTTCTTCATCTTCATCCATAACGATAGGCGGATAGTCTTTATTATCGCTAATTAATGATAAAGGTCGCTTTCTCAGTCTCTTTACAAAGACTTCGCTTTGATATTCTATCACATAAATCCCTCCCTCAATCATAGAACCATCATCTTGAAAAACTATCATCTCACCCTCTTTTATAGTGGGTGCCATACTATCCCCTATCACTGGGATAATGCCTATTTTTAAAAATCCTTGAATGTTAAACATAAGTCTTAAATCTTGTTTGTTAAATGGAATATGCTGAACTAAGCCTTCGTAATTTTTAGAACCAAATCCAGCAGAAACAGAATTGTCTTTGTAAAATGGAACTAAAACGATATCTTCATCATCCGATATGATTTTTTCAGTATTTTTACTTGAAATTTTAATTTTTTTGTCTTTTTCGTAAATTAAAATTTGTTTTTTGCTAATTCTGTTAGGCCAGTTGTGTGCAGATTCTCTTGAAAGTCCCAAATATTCAGCCAATTCAAATTTATCTTTAACGCTATAAAACTCTATCATTTCTTGGAGTAATTGTTCTTTTTCTTCCATTTTAAATCCTAAAACATATGTATATTTATGTAAAAATACTTGACTTTTTAAGTAAAATTACTTATAATTTGAAAAATTATTTACAAATTGTATCTTAAAAAATATCAATTTGAAATAAAAATTACAAATTGAAGGAGATATTTTGTTAAAACAATACTTTGAAGATAATGGTATCAATCTTAAAAAATTTGCTCAAAAACACAATCTTCACTATATGAGTTTATTTCGTGTAGTCAATGGACTTTATTCTGAAAAATACAAAGCAAAAACTAACACAAAAGCTGTTTATGAGAAGCTTTTTGAGCTTAAAATCATTGACGAAATGCCTAGGGCTTGTTCATGAGTTACTTCTTAGAAACCAAAGAAGCCTCACAAGTTTTTAATGTAAGCACAGGAGCTTTGAGGCTTGCAGTAAGTAGAAACTCAAATAAATACGAGTGGCTAAAAGTGGATAATGCCAATGGTGGCAGGGGTGGCAAAAAACTACTATTTAAAATAAGCAAAGATAAGCTTTTAACCGCCTTTAACCAAGAATTAATCAGTAAAAATACTTTAATTTATGATGAAAAAATGCAAAAAGTTAAATTGAGCGAAATTATTACTACCGATAATTTAAAAAATATAAATAATAGTTTAAAAACTAGTAATTTAAATTTAACAGAGTCAAAAATAAATGATGATTTGGCTGTTTTAAATTTAAAATTTGAAAATTTAAGCGATGAACTTAAAGAAGATGCGAAAAGTAAAGTAAAATTACTTAAACAAGTAGAAAAATATATTGAAGGTGGTTTAAGCATTGCTCGTACTTTAAAAATAGAAAAGATTAACAGAAGATTTTATGAAAGAATTCGCAAAGCATATAAAGAAAATGGCATCCTAGGTCTTATTGACACTCGCGGACTTCATCGCAAAGATAAAACCAAGCTTAGTGCTTGGATGCAAGAGTATGCTTTAAGAGAATATCGCACCTTTGCAGCAGGTGGTTTTAACTTTACTGAACTTTGGTGGCAAATCCACAAAGAAGCAGCCACTAAAGAAAATTATGATTTCATAGGTTTTGATTTAGGAGAGGTAAAACCGCTTTTTAGTGTAAAAACCTTACAAAATTTCATTAAAAACTACTATAAAGATAAACCATTAGAACATTGTATTATCACTCAAGGCTTAGATCGTGCAAAATCTAAGTTTCTCCCTGCACAAGGAAATCAAAGAGAGCTATATGACATGAAAAACATGTGTTGGCAAATCGATAGTTCCCCAGCTGATATTATAGTAAGAGACGATGAAACGCTAGAGCCTTTCCGCCCTCACATCTTAAGTGTCGTTGATGTCTTTAGTGGTATGGGTGTGGCTACTTTAGTAAGTAAATCAAATTCTTTAAGTTTGACGCGTCTTTTATGGAAAGCTATAGATCAATTTGGTAAGCCTGATATGATTAAAGGGGATAATGGAAAAGATTATCTTTCTAAAGATTTTCAAAGCTTGCTTGATGGGCTTAATATTACCTATGATGCAGCTATTGCTTATGCAGGAGAACAAAAAGCTTTAGTTGAAAGACGCTTTGGGACACTTCAACATGCAGGAATTTCTAAAATGCATGGACATATTGGCAATAATCTTGCCAAAAGAGAAATGATAGAGCAAAAAACTCCTAAGAAAGAAAGAAAAGCTAAAGATGAATACGGCTTTGCCAAAAAAACTAATCAAAAACTCCTTCACACATTCAGCGAAGCTTGTGAGTTTTTAGAAGCTGAAGTGATTAAATGGAACATGAGCAAAGTTCGCCGCAAAAAAGGCGTTAAAACTCCACTTGAGCTTTGGAACTCGTGCGATAGAGCTATTGTAAAAATATCTTATGAAGAATTTTTGTTTAACGCTGGAAATAAAGAACTTAGGGTCGTGGGTAAAAAAGGCATTAACTTTGAAAGTAGAGTTTATAAAAGTGCTTTAATGCCAAGTGTTGGCACAAAAGTTAAATGTGTACAAAATATCGATAATATTAAAGAGCTTTTCATTTATGATTTAAGCGGAAACTTCCTTTGTCTAGCACTTGATGAAAGTATCGCTAAACTTAGTAAAGAAAGCTATAAAATGCTTAAAAAAGGTTATGAAAGTGAAGTTAAAGCGATTAAAGAAGTGCTTAAAAAAGATGAGATTGCCGCCTTTACTAAACTTAATATTAAACAAGACTTACAAGATTTACAAAGTGCTTTTGAAAACTCACTCGTAGAAGCTAAAGAGGTGCATCAAAAATCCCTTGCAAAAGAAACTTTAAAAACTCAAAGAGAATTAGAAGAGATTAAAAACAATGCTAATGCAGATGAGCTTATTTTAAATGCTAAAAAAGAAATAAATAATGATGAAAGCGAGTTTGACATGGAAGCTTTTGTCGAAAAGAAATATTTTGCTGGTTAAAAATTGTTTAAAGCTTGATTAATCCAAGTTTTAAAGAGTTTTTACTCATAAAAAAAACAAAAGGATAAAAAATGGAATTAGTAGAACTTACTAAAAAGTTTTTAAGCACCCAAAACATCTCTCAAAACAATCTCTCCGATCGTTTAGGGATTAATAAAAGCTATATGGTGGGCTATATGAAAGAAGGAAGTAGCTATAAATACGCTTCAAAAGTAGAGCCTTTACTTGAAAAATACATTAAAAGCTTTGTGGAAGAAAAAAGCATGAAAGAGCTTCAAACACCTTTTATTGCCACTAAAGATGCAAAGGCGATTAATGTAACCATTGAAAGTGCCATGAGCAATAGAGAAATGGGAGTAATCATTGGCGAAGCAGGAACTGGCAAAAGTCGTGCTATTAAAGAATATGCTAATAAAAATGGAACAAGAGTGGTGCTTTTTGAAGCAACAACTGAGACAAGCAAAAGAATGCTTTTGGTGGGGCTTGAAAATAAACTCAATGTGTGTTTTAAAGGTTCTTTGGATGATAAGATTAGAGGCATTGCTAGCGAGTTAGCAAGAACTTCAAAGGTTTTAATTATAGATGAGAGTGAGCATTTGCCGTTTCGTGCTTTGGAGTGCTTAAGACGCATATATGATTTTTCAAATACTGCTTTAATCTTAGTAGGTACTAGAAAACTTAAAAACAATCTTACAGGCATTGGCAGAAATGATTACAACGAGTACGGACAACTAAGCTCTAGAATTGGTGCAAAATGGGAATTAAAAGGACTTTGCTACCAAAACAAAGAAGGTTTAAAAGATGAAGACTTAAAAATGCTTTGTAATCATTTTGATGTGGAGGAGAAAAAGGCTATTGATTTGGTTTTTAACCTCGCTCGTGGCAACTTTAGAAAAAGTGAGAAGCTTTTAAAAAGAGCTTGTGAATTTGCAGATGGAAAAGCGGTTGAGCTTAAACACATAGAAGCTGCCGCATCATTTTTAATGCTTGGCTAAAAAATGAGTTTTGAAGAGATAGCTAAAGAACTTAATCTTAGCGTGACACGCGTTCATCAAATCTATACTGAAGCTCTTAGAAAGTTAAAGAGTCCTAAAAATAAAGACAAGTGGATGGCTATCTTTGAAACGATTGACTTAATCAAAAAAGAAAAAGCAAAGAAAGAAAACTTAATACAAGGAGAGAAAAAATGATACCAATGATTAAAGGTGAGAAAGCTGATTATAGTAGAAGTCTTTTTGAAGTAAGAGGCGTAGGGATTTATTACAAGCAAAGTGGAGTGTTTGTAGATGTTTTAAAAGGAATTTATCCTGATTATATTGCAAAAAAAATCATTCGTTTTCATTTGGGTAAAAAGCTTAACAAAAGTGCTTAAATTAAAGCACTTTATAGAAACCTCGCCTTAACGGCGTCGCTTCGCTGGATTTGATTAAGTTTTTTAAAACTTAAATTTATT
>NZ_MJXN01000038.1:0-5507 GCF_001762815.1 Campylobacter sp. BCW_6465 | reverse complement strand
CTTGATCCAAGAATTCCTGCTATTTATAGATATAATTTTCCGCAAGAACTTCGAGCTAAAATACTAGCTTATGCTAAAGAGCATAATATCAAAGAGTAAAAATCACTCAAAATCTTTAATATACTTTTCCAATGCTTTGATGGTAAGATTTTCAAAAAGAATCTTATCTTCTTTGATATTGTTTTGTATGGCAGCTTCAAGATATTTAATAAACATATTTTCTTCCATTTCTTCAAAGATGGGAGTATATAATTCTTTTGCGATTAGGCTAAGGGCTAAAATATTGATCAATCTCGTGGATTTGATTAAGGGTATATTATTAACAATGCTTTCAAAATCTTTAATACTAATAGAAGAATAATCATTATTTAATTTAGAGCTTTGTTGTTTTGTTTTAATATCTTTTAAATTTTTTACCAAACTTTTTAAAACATTTTCATATTCTAATGAATTTGGATCTCTTTGAATGATTTCTTTTAAAAAGCTATCATCTGCCTTTTCTTCTTCGATAAATTTATAATCATTATTTTCTAAAATTATAAAGATATGTAAAAAAGTAAAGTGAGAGAAATTTTAATCAAAGTATTATTTTATAGTATTTTGATGAGATTTTTTTAGAAATCAAAGTGAGCTTTTATCTTTACATTTTTTTACATTGTGCTTTACACATTTTTACATTCTTTTTACAAATACTTTACAAAATCTTTTAAACACCTTTAAAAATTAAAGAGTAGTCTTTTTAAAATATCCTACAACGCGTCCGAGTATTTCAAAGTTTTCACCTTCTAAATTAATGGGCTCATACGCTTTGTTATCGCTAAGGAGTTTTAGCTTGGGGCGTTTTTGAAGGCGTTTTACATAAAGCTCATCTTCAATGCGTGTTACACAAATTTCGCCTTCTGCCACTTCTCCTTGCTGGATTAAAAGATAGCAATTTTCAGGAAGTGTTGGTGCCATAGAATCGCCTTGTCCTAAAATCACAGAGAGATTTATAAAAGAGTATAAGCCAAAACATTCACGCAAAAAACTTTTAGAAAGTCCCAAAGCTTGAGTGCTTTCTTCATCGTTATAAGTGCCACTTCCAGCACTTGCTCTTACATTTTCAAAAAAAGGAATGTTTATCATATCATCGTTTAAGGTTTCTTGTTGATTTTCCAACTTAGGGACACATTTATCTTGACTTAGGGACATTTTAGAAGACAGACTAAGGGACAACTTAGGGACATTCGCAAAATAATTCAAATCAATATCTAAAACTTTTGCAATTTTTATTAAATTATGTATTGTTATATTAGATTCTTTTGTTTCATATCTTTTTATTGAATCCAGTGAAACACCGCTTGATTTAGCTAATTCTAATTGTGTTAAGTTTTTAGCTTCTCTAGCATTTTTAATTTTTTGAGAAATATTCATAAAATACACCTTTTGTCTTGACAAGTTTAATAAATTACACTATAATTCTATTACTTTTAAAAGAATTGTATCACAAAAAGATTTTTTTTAAAAGTGGCTTGGGTGGGTGGGGATAATATCACTTTTGGAGCTTTAAAATGAAAGTTTTAAAGTGTAAAAAGGTGGTCGTAAAACTCAAGTTTGGAAGCTAAAAATCACTTTCAAACTTGAGTTATAAAATCATCTTTACCACTCCTTTTTTTGGAGTGGTTTAAGTGATTATACCATAAAGGAGTAAAAATGCGTAAAAGCTTTACAAGTTTAACTGAGCAAATGAGCAAAAAAGGCTTTAAGCTTCGTACTTGGGCTAAATTTAAAAAGTTAAATGAAAGCGATTATAGACTGCTTTTAAATATGAGCTATGGCAAAACAAAAGGTATAAGAGGCAGAGCCAAAGAATTAAAAGAAATGTTAGAAAAAGATGGATTTAAGGTGGCTTAAATGTGGATAAGCAGTAAAGAATTTGCAAAGCAATATGATATAAATTACGAAGCACTTAAAAAATCTTGTATTCGTGCAAATAAGCAGACTAAAAAAATTTGTATTTCAGGTAGTCATATAATACACTTTAAATACACCCAAGGCAAAGGACACGGTGGTAAAACCCTTCAAATCTGGTCTAAACCTTTAAATAAGGAAGAAACACAGCTAGTAGAGCAAGGTTTTAACATAGAAGATATAAGCAATACTACTACTATAACTCCTAAAACAACACAAGAAGCTTTAAGCAAAGCATTAAATGATGATGTTTTGCTTAAAAATTCTAAAGCCTTGCAAGTGCAAAACACTGACAAAACCAAACTTAGCGAAAATCAAATACAAATAAACAAAGATAGCTTAAGTCTCTTTGCAAAAGCCAGTTCTAAAAAGCAAAATTTAGCCTTACAAAAAGCTGCTGTGGTTAAAGAATGGCTCCATGCTAAAGGCAAGATAAGCACAAATGATTTTATAAATTACATTAACGCTAAAAAAATCTATGAGTTTAAGCTCACACAAAACAAACTCTTTGCTTGGCAAAAAGAATACTTAGCAAACGGACTTGATGCTTTAATAGATAAAAGAGAAAATAAAAAAGATGATGCCATTAGCACTCTTGGTATAAAAGAGCTTTTTATAAATACTTTGCTTGCTCAAAAAGGAAGGCTTAATGCTTCTAATATCCACAGGGTATTAAATTATGAATTAGCAAAGAATGGCAAGTTAGATTTAAAAGATTTTCTAGGCAAAAAAGATGAATTTATAAGCTATGAGTGTGTTTTAAGAAGTATGAAAAAATACTTAAAAGAAAACAAACTTATAAAAAATATCATCTTGCATGGCGAAGATGGAGCTATAAGCAGACATCTGCCAGCACTTGGTGTGAGTAATTGGAAAGTAAATACCATCAATGAAATCGTAGAAATTGATGCAAGTCCACTTGATGCTATTTGTAAAGTAGATTTTATCAATGAAACTTATGGCTTAAAAGGTGATGAGTGTTCTTGGCATAAACGCTACACTATAATATCATTAATCGATACTTATAGTGGTGTAACTAGCTTTTATCTAGGCTTTAGTGAAGATAGTTTAAGCATAGCAAGAGCCATCGCAAAATACATCAGCACTTATGGCGTTCCAAAATGCATACACTCAGATAATGGCAAGGCATTTTTAAGCAAAAATACTAAAGCACTTTTAGAAAGATTAAATATTGATTATAAGGCAATGCCAGCTTACAGTGGCTGGAGTAAGCCTTATGTAGAAAATAAATTCAAAGATTTACAAAACTCACTCACAGCCAATCTCGTCGGATATATAGGAGCTAACATCAAAGAAAGACAGGCTATTGAGTTTTTTTATTCTAAAAAAGAAAGAAGACTTAAAAAAGGCTATAAGACAAATCAAAGAAGACTTAAAACGCTTGAGTATATGAGAGAGTGTATTGATGATTATAGTGCGTATTTTATGAATAATAAATGGCTTGACCGACTAGGTGCCACTCCAAAAGAAAGTTTTGAAGCAAAGATTAGCGATGCTATTAGTATAGATGAGCTTAGCCTTAGTATGTATTTAGGCGGTGAATTAAAGCTTAGAAAGGTTCTAAATAAAGGACTTAGTCTTAATGGAACTCTTTTTTATAATCCAAAATTATACACCCATGAAGAAGTGTTTGTGTGTGAAAATCTTAATAACCAAAATGAAATCTTTTGCTTTGATAAACAAAAAGAACTTATTTGTGTAGCAAACAACTTAGATTTAGAACTTGGAGTAAGCATTGAAGAAGCTAAAGTTGCTAGAAAGCTTGTAAATAGAGCCATAAAAGCAAATAAAGACAAAATCGATGAGCAAAGAATGATTTTAGAAAAGAATATGGAAAAGTATTTAGCTCTTGGCAAGGAAAAACTAGAAAAAGTCAAAGCTCCAAAAACAAAAGCTAGTAACAACGCTAAAAAAGAACTTGAATTTTCAAAAGCCCTTGTTAGCAATGGTGATTTTGAACATTTGAGTACAAAAGTTATAAAAGATACCAAATGCAAAATTCCAAAATGGGAAAATGCTGCCAAAAAGGCAGGATATTAAAAGTCTTTAAAAGCTTTTAAAGTCTATTTAAACACGCTTTGAAAGTTTTTAAAAGCTTTTAAAAAAGCTTTAATTTAAAAGTTCTCCCCACGGCAGTGGGACGGGGCTTTAGGGATTTTAAAAGGGCAACGCCCTTTATCGCAAGGTGGAATTTATTTCCACCGCGAAGTTATAAAAAAGGATTTATATGCAAGAACTAAGCAAAGAATTAGAATGCTTTTTAGAGCAAAGCGGTATGAAGCCAAGTGCATTGGCAAGAGCGATTGGTGCGAGTGCTTCTTTAATCTCACAGATTAAAAGTGCAAGCTATAAAGGTGATGTGGCTTTATGGAGTAAAAAGATAAGAGATTTTATCGCTAATCACAAAGATAAGCAAAATGAAAAACCTAAAAAAGAACAACTTTTTAGAAGCCGTGATTTTTCTATGGCTACTTTTGTAATGAGCGAAGCGGTAAATGAAAAAGAAATCGCACTTATTTTTGGAGAAGCAGGAACAGGAAAAACCACTATTATAAACGAGTTTATTAAAACCAGACCACAAAGTATTTTAATAGAGGCAACTTGTCATACAAGTGTGGGTGTAATGCTTGATGAGCTTTTAAATGCTCTTAAAATCGAAGCAAATAGCAACAATGCTTCAAAACTAAAAGCAATTGCAAGATTTTTAAAGACCAATGAAAAGATTTTAATCGTAGATGAAGCCGAATATCTACCACTAAAGGCTTTGGAGGATTTAAGACGCATTGCGGATTTTGCTAGAGTGCCTCTTATTTTAGTAGGAACTGAGATTTTATACAAAAACCTAATGGGTAAAAACAAAGAGCTTAAACAACTTTACTCAAGGATTTGTGGTAAATGGATGATGAGAGGACTTAGCAAGGAAGAAAGTGATGAGTTTTTTGGCAAGGGCTATTTTAAATTTAGCAATGGTAATTTTAGAAGCTCTGCAAAGCTTTTAAAAAAGGCCTTAAGACTTGCAGAACTTGAAGAGTGCGAAATCAATGATGAGTTATTAACTAGTGCAAGCGAGATGGTTATATTATGAGTTTTGAAGAGATAGCTAAAGAACTTAATCTTAGCGTGACACGCGTTCATCAAATCTATACTGAAGCTCTTAGAAAGTTAAAGAGTCCTAAAAATAAAGACAAGTGGATGGCTATCTTTGAAACGATTGACTTAATCAAAAAAGAAAAAGCAAAGAAAGAAAACTTAATACAAGGAGAGAAAAAATGATACCAATGATTAAAGGTGAGAAAGCTGATTATAGTAGAAGTCTTTTTGAAGTAAGAGGCGTAGGGATTTATTACAAGCAAAGTGGAGTGTTTGTAGATGTTTTAAAAGGAATTTATCCTGATTATATTGCAAAAAAAATCATTCGTTTTCATTTGGGTAAAAAGCTTAACAAAAGTGCTTAAATTAAAGCACTTTATAGAAACCTCGCCTTAACGGCGTCGCTTCGCTGGATTTGATTAAGTTTTTTAAAACTTAAATTTATT
>NZ_MJXN01000037.1:0-7938 GCF_001762815.1 Campylobacter sp. BCW_6465 | reverse complement strand
ACTCTCTCTACCCCTACTACAAAAACATACAAAATTCCTTTACTCCTTTATGTTCTATAGATAATAAAAATAGTAATTTGTTAAAAGAATTTAATTTTGATAGTTTTTCTTGTAATTTTTATAATAATAATATTTTCAATCAAAGTCTTAAGCATTTAAATAATATACAAAATGAAAAAGAATATATCAATGAGTATAAAATATTTTTAGAAAATCTTAATTATTTTAATCAAGAATATAATAATTATAAGCTTGTATCTATACAAGCAATCAATAATTTAAAAATAGCCTATATACAAAAACTATCTTTAGAAAATATCAACAACATCAACATCGATTCAAAACCCTATCTATTAAAAGCTTTATATTTTTGTGAAGATTATGTTTTATATGATAAAGATAAGCAAGCTTTATTTGATGAAAACACAATAAAAGAATTAGAATTTAACTCTAGTTTTTATACTATCTTTATCTCTCACAAAGCCAAATTAAACGATACTTATTTAAATGCAAGAAAAGAGCTTTATAAAAGTATTGATGAATTTAAAAGACTTGGTTTTAAAGATTTAGAAAATGCTTATCAAACTTATATCCATTCTTTGATTGTAAATAAAGAAATAAATAGTAGAGATGAAACAATAAATAAAAATGAAAACAAAGAAATAAATAAAAATTTAAATCAAGATGAAAATTCAAATCAAGAAAGTGATACAAAAGAAAATACAAGTAGCACAAAAGAACAAGATTTTTATCTTTTATCTTCCCACTCTAAAAACCTAAACCATTTCATCTTAGAAAATAAAGACAAAAATAAAAAAATTATCTTTTTAAATAATGCTTCATCGATGTCAAATTTAATCCATATTTATGATAATCATTGTGATGTGTTTATTAAAAATGAATCTTTACTTGACATTAAAAGAATAGAAAAAGAATATAATATTAAATTTAAAGAATTTAATACAAGAGTGTTTTTTTACGAAAAACTTCTTTTAGGTGCAAAAGAAAATAATGAGTTTTTATTTGAAGAAAAAGAAGAAAATTTGCTTTATCATTTTAAATACGATAAAGAGGATTTAAATTCTCTAGGGGATTTGAATATAAAATATAACAATCATAATGCAAGGATTAAAAATTATTCTTTACTAGAAGAAAGTTTAAATATTAAACTAGAACCCAAAGAGCTTAAAAAAGAAATTGCTTACAACAATACAAGTTTTAATAAACTTTCAAAAGAACCTTTAAACAAATCCTCATCTAACGCTAAAGAACCTTGCTTTATCACTTTATATTTAAAAGATGAACACAATAAACCCATTGCTAATGCTAAAATCATTATCAAAGGTTTTAAACATGATGAAGCTTTAAGAGTAGTTAATCTAAAAAGACGCAGTGATGAAAAGGGTAAAATAAGATTTGATAAAGAAAAGTATTTTAGTGATTGTTATAGCTTTAAAGTAAAGCTTGATGAAAGCAATGCTTATTTTCCTACTCCTTTACAAAATGCTAAAAGAATATTTAATAATTATACCCATCACAAAGTTGGACTCATACTTAAATTTAAAGCAAAAGATCATTTAGTTTATGATGGATTTAATCTCTATCATTACAAAGGAAATGAATTAATTAATTCTTATATGGCAAGAAGTGGTACTGCTAAGGCAGACAATCAAAAAAGAAGTAAAAAGCAAATTGCAAATTATTTTTACCAAGATGAAAAAGATAAAAGCAAAAGTGGAAAGGCTTATTTTTACTATGATGATGAAAGCATTCAAGATAGATTTGGCACTTTACCTGAAGGGGAGTATTATTTAAAAATCAATGAAATAGCTAAAGATACTAACCCTAGCTTTTTAAAAGATTATCCCTTTGAAATAGGAAAAACTTGGGGAAAATGTTGTGTAAGATTATATACCAATAAAGAATGTTCTAAAACTTTTAAAGAAGTAAAAATAAAAGAAAGTAATGAAAAAGAAAACAAAACAAGCAAAAAAGATAAAAAAGAGCAAAGCATAATAAAAGATAATCTATATCTTTATAGCATCAATGAAAAGGGAGAGTTTGGCAGTAGTGGTAGCATAGGTATGGCACAAGCACAGTTATTAGAGGATTTAAGTAAGCAAGCTAAGTTTATACAAGATGAGAAGGAAGGAATTGTTTCTTTAAGAGTAGAGTATCCTAAGCAAGAGAAATCTAAAGTAAATTTCATAAAAGAAATAGAATGGGAACTCGATGAAGATGAAGATGTGGTAAGTGCTGAAAAAAGTGTAAGGATTATTATCGATGAAAAGGCAAATTTTGCACCAGGGACTTATGTAGAATGCGAAGTTGATGGTTTAGAAGATGATGTAAATATCGTTTGGGCTTTAGCTCAAATTCAAAATGAAGCAAGACTTCAAAGAATTTTAGAAGGTAAAGAGCATTTAGAATTTAAAGATATAAAGTTTTTAAAAGACGAAAGTAAATATTTTCATGAATGCTGGGAAATGGATGATGAGGAAAAAGATGAAGAATTTGAAAAAATAGGCTTTAGTTTACCTCTAACAAGGGCTAATGAAGAAGAATTTGATAAATATTATGCTTTAGTTTTTGCTTATGAAGATAAAAATAAATTTAAAAGACTTCCTAATTTAAATGATGCTTATAAAATCATAGATATGAGTTTTAAAGTTGGCTCTGGTAGAGATGATAGGGTGAAAGAATTATTTACAAGAGAGGAGCTAAAAGCCCTTAATGTATATAATCTTAACCGACAAAAATCAATCGATAGTGTTGAAGAGGCAAATTGGTTTTTAAGGGCAAATTTAAAAAATCAAGAAAAAAGAGACTTTTTTACCTATCTCAGAACCTATCCTCAATTTGCCGGAAAAATCGCTTATATATACTATAGATTTGATTTAATCAATAAGGAATTTTTAACAAGTATATCAGAAAAAGATAAAGGAAATTATCTTCAAGATAGAGATGGCAAATATATTAGCACCATAATTAATAAAATTTTACCTTTAGAGTATAAGAATGGTAAAAGTTTTAAACAATTCCACACAGAGCTTTTAAATAACAAAAACAGAGATCTTAAAGAATGTAAAGATTTTCTAAAAGCTTTAACTCAAACTCTTTGTAAAGAATTTAATTTACCTTTAGAAAATGTAGTCTTTTATAGCCAAAAGCCTAGCGGATCTTTATCATTTGGAGCTTATGAAGAAAATAAGGTCAGATTAAATCAATACATTTTAAAAGCTTATTTTAAAGAATTTGCAAAAACGGTTTTTCACGAATGTAGGCATTTTTATATAGAAAAATATTATAATCACAATATGGATGCTCTAGGCAGATATGTTTTTTATTCTGAAAAAGCTTATATCAATGAGAAAATTATTTTTGATAAATTTAGTAGAATTTGCGATCCTAGTGAGAATTATTTAGTAGGTTGCAATATAGGTGCTATACAAGATGCCTATGAAATTCAGCCCAATGAAAGAGATCCAAGATATGTAGAAACCCTCATAGGTAGAAGTTTATAATCAAGGAAAATAATGAAAACTATAAAAATACCGCTTAAAGATTATATCTCCAATATAAGAGAAGATAAAACTATTTACTTGGGCTTGCAAAGTGATATGAGTATAAAAGGACTTGATGAAGAATTCTTAAAAAAAGAATATAATCTTAAGAGAAATTTCAAATTTGAAACAAGCATTTATTTAGGTAAAATTATAATCAAAGAAAAAAATATCATTTTTAAAGCTTTTAATATTGGTGAGAATTGCTTTGAAGGACTTAAAGAACTTTTCTTCAAAAATAACCCCTATAAAATTATAGATAATTTAGAATTAAAAAAATATTTCTTAAAACTTTATAAAGATAATATTGAATTTTTAACTTCTTATATTAATGAAATTAATCAAGTTCATGGTATTAAACTTTACTATATCGAAAATAAAAATTTAAATAAATTTGAACTAATTTCAATGCTAGATGAAATGGTGCAAAAAAATGACTATGAAGTAGTAGATTTTAGCGATGATTTATTTTATTCTTATCTTGTATGGAGTTTGAGAAAATTTATCATTGCTTATGATATAGGTTTATATCAAGATAAAAATAATTTATTTTTTAATTTAGCTACCTACAAAATACATGGAAATCATTCTTTTTATGTAGAAGCAAATAATCATTTAAATTTTAATCTTATTGAATTATTTTTCTCAAATATCTCTCCTTTGGAATATGCTGTGGGTTATTTACAAAAAGAAGAGATAATATATAATGGGGCTTTAGAATATTCTTTAGGAGCTCTTCAAAAAACTTTAAATACTACAACCCAATTTCATAATAAATTTTATTTTAAACTGAAAGAAAGACCCTTTGAATATGCGCAATATTTTAAACAAAAATAGACTTAGTTGAAATAATTAAATTTTACTCACTTTAATACAATCAACCAGGATGAAAAATCGGCGTGAAGACTAACTTATTTTAGAAAATTTATTAGAAAAGATGAGCAATAAAAAGTAAAAGAAATATATTTTATAGGATTTTTGACATAAAAATAATTATAATCAGCTTTTGTGTATAGTTGTTGTATTTAGATTTGCATGCTTTAATTTTTTTGTATGACTGCAAGGTTTGTTCCTTTGGCGGTTAATTTCATAGCTAAAGTATGCTTTAGTCCTTTCTTGACTATTGAAGCTTTGGCATAAATATTATTTACAATCATAAAAGCATTACTTTTCTATTTAAATGCTTCCCTGTCCTAGTTTACATCATTATACTTGAAACACTCAAACCCGTCATCAATTTCTGCTTTTTTATAAATACTATAATAAGCCTTATATTTATGATTGTTATGTTTGGTTATCTTATGGAAATTTTGCGAACACTCAACACAAAAGAAATTTATGCCACAGATAAAGACCTTATTGTAAGGCAAAGATAAAATTTTTGAGATTGGAAGTTTTTATTTTTGTTATCTTTCACACACATTTACTGCTATTTATGCCGATAGTGTAACTATATCTAAATTTGGCGAGGAAATTTATAATGCATATTCGTTTTTAGATCCACTCAGAAGCAATAATATCCAAGAATTGTATGCAATAATAAAACCCCAAACGCAAGAATATTTAAGCAAAATTGATTTGAAAAACTATGAATTTTTTAAGAGTAGGCATAGTAAAATCTCACCACGATTTGATTTGGACTTTTTAAAAATTGAGGAATTGAGAATTAAATAAGGATAAAAATGAGCCAAACAAACAATAACACAGAAATCAAAGAGCAAGACACTCAAGATGAAATCATTTGGGAGTTAAAAAGAAAAGTTACTTTTATGATATTTTGGGCTTATGGTAGTTATTTTGGTTTTATTATATTTGTATGTTTTTTGCTGTTTGTTAGTGGAAATAAATTTAAAGTCGATAATTGGAAAGCTTATGTTGTTATGATTGTTATCGTATTTGCAATTATATTTTTTACAAAAAGGCTATATCGTTCTTTAAATTTGAAAAGAATGTATATCGATAATAATTATAAATTATATATTGAAAAATATATAGGAAAAGACCTAATATTAGAATCTGGGAGTTATGTTATCGGTATGGAGTCTAATTTTTATCTCGGCATAACAATGTCATCAATAGCTAAAATTCTTTCATTAAATTGTAATGGTAAGGAATTATATGGTTTTATTGAATCCGCTAATACAAATTTTAATGAACTTGCAAATTTTACAAAAAGTCATCTTATAAATTATCTTATTAGTTGTGAGAATAATAAATATCTTAAAGCTGCTGCTATCTATGGGTTATTTCAACTTGAGCAGTATTACAATATAGATCTTAAAGAAATTGATAAGATAAGATTGGATAAAAATGAGTATGGAAAATAACAATACCATTTATGGAAGTTTAGAAATCAGAAAAAAGATAGATGATAAATTTGCACTAAATCAAAATTCTGCAAATATAAGAGATTTTGGGAACATTGGAACACTTGCTTCTTATGGTATGTCAATAACTGGAGCAACATCTGGAAAAATATTAGAACAATATATGATTAATCAGAGTGTTTCAACTAAAGTAATAACATTTTATAAATATAAAATTATGGGTAATTTTGGTATTTTAAGTTATTTGTATAAAAAAGCAGAAAATAAATCTAACACAAGAGCTTTTGGTGAAATTGCTGTTGAAACAGCAATTGGAGCACTAGCAACATCGCAAATAGCTATAAATACTATAGAAATTGGAATTTCTTTCATTTCTCGTATTGCCGCAGGTGCAGCAACTGGAGCAGCTATAGGCTCGAGCTTTCCTATTGTTGGGACAATAGTGGGTGCAGTAGCGGGAACACTTGTAGCAGGTTTTTTTAATGACTTAATTTTTGGCGATGAAGATGAGGAATTAAAAAAACAAGAAGCCAAAGAGAAATATTTAGAGGAAAAATTAGATGAAAAAATGCACAAAATCATCAATTATCTCATCACTCATCAATATATAGAATTAAGAGTGTTAAATGAAGATGAAGCAGAAAAGCTTTGTAAAGAAATAAGTGATATTAATAGTGCTTATTTTAAAACCATTCTTTTGATGCTAAGTTTTCCTTATTATTTAGATAAAGATGAGCAAAGTTATAAAAAAGCTCAAGAAAAAAATCCAACTATAATTAGAATACAACCCATAGCTAATACCTTAAATATAAAAATAGAAATCAATGAATGCTTTCTTGCTAAGAATGGAGAAGCTTTAAAAAATAAGGAAATTTATGTTTATAATCATCGCTTTAATAGAGTGGTGGCAAAGGCTATGAGTGATGATGAGGGTAAAATAGTATTTGAAAATGTTTATGTGGGTAAAGAGAGCACTATAGATAAAATAAGCTTTATTATAGACAGAGAAAATTTCAATGAAGACAATTTTTATGAAAGTGTTTTAAAATACGCTCCAATGTTTAATGTCCAAAAAAAGCATAAACAAAAAGGGCAAGCTTTTATTGATAAAATGTTTTTTAGTTTCACTTATACACAAGGAATAATGCAAGATAATGAGGTGTTAAAACTAGAAGCTTTGAAAAATAATTTTAATATCGTTTTTGATTATGAGGTAAGAAAACAAGAAGAATCCTATAAAAATTATATCATTTTATCTTATTTAGTTTTTGATGTTAAAGAAGATATAGAAGAATATATACGCCATACTACTATAGAAAATAGAGCTTTTCGTGGATTAGAATTGTTAGGTCGTGGATGGAAAAATCAATACAGCATCAAAGACGAGTGGAGAGATAAGGGTGTGGTGTTTTTTGCTTATTTTAATTCTCAAAAATTTACCCCTTATAAAAAAATGGCTTTTATTGACAAGCCTATAGTTATTTTAGATATAGAAAAATTTGATAAAGAAGATATATTAAAAGATATAAAATTCCATTTTAAAACTCTTACTAAAGCCTATAAAATTTTTGTAATAGATTTAGATGCTAATACTCAAATACAAGAAAAAAAATCCATTGTCAATAATATAAAAAAGAATACCCAAAACTTAGAACTGCTTTATCTGCAACTTAAACTTTTTGATGATAAAGATGCTAATAAATGCAAGGTGCAATACTTTCACAATGAAAATAAATATGCTAATCAAGAAATGAAATGGATAGAATATTGCAAAAAACAACTTTTTTCGCTTAATAGTGAAAATCCTATTCATAAAAATAAAAGCTCGTTTGATATGGAAGTGCCTTTTGTAAGCATTTCTTTTGGGTCTTTGATTTATGATAAAGAAAGACTGGCTAAAAAAGGAGTTAGGCAAATTTTTGGAGTGGGTTTAGCAGAATCTTGCAGGCGATATTTTTATGAGAAATGATTTGATTTTAGATAATTAAAGAATATACTACAAACTTTATTTTACCCACTTTATGCTAAAATAAATCACATAAGCTTAT
>NZ_MJXN01000036.1:0-878 GCF_001762815.1 Campylobacter sp. BCW_6465 | reverse complement strand
GAGTTTCGTTTAATGTTGTGTGCTTCAAACAAAGCTTTGGAATATTCTTCGGTATAGTTGCCTTTTGCTGGTGGATGTGGATCTAAACTTTCTACAAAATATATTTTGTTTGTTTCTTTATCTACTTTTACGGCTATTCCATTAGGTGTATATATCTTATAAGTTTCGCTCATTATCTATCCTTTCTTAATTTAACCCATATATAAGCCATCTTCTATGATTATGGTAGTGGCTAGTCTGCCTATGAAATTAGGCGGTAATTTTTGGGATTGTTTGTTTTCAGTTACACTTTCTATATATTCCTCGTTTTTTTCTTCTTCATTACCTTCTTTTTCTTGTAAATTGTCTTGTTTCTTATTTATCCCCATATACATAGCCTTAAGATTATTTTGTGCTATGATATTGAGTTTTTCTAGCAATCTTCTAGCCTTATTTTTATCTTCTATATATTTTCCTGTTTTATCTTTACTTGTATTGTAAATTCCATTAGCAAAATCTTGTAAAATTTGTAAAGCTTCATTGTAAGCTTGAATGGCTGTTAAATTGATTTCATCATTGATTAATCTATAATACAATTCTAATGCGGTATTTTTTAAGATATAAATTTCAGATTTGATGAGCTCTATACTATTTAAACTTTGATTAAAAAAAGTATAATCATCTCTTTCTAGTATGGTTTCATTTTCATCTTTTGTTATCTTTAAAGCGGATCTTTTCTCATCAATAATCAAATAAGACAAAAGTCTTTTTAAAAGAAATTCTTTATTTTCTTCAAGCTTTTGATCTATTTCATAATGAAAGGAAAAATGAGTGTCAAAAACTCCTGTGCAAAGATCTATGCCATAAAAAATTTTCTTTAAATCAAAGCTAATGAATTT
>NZ_MJXN01000035.1:0-432 GCF_001762815.1 Campylobacter sp. BCW_6465 | reverse complement strand
GGCTTTATATGATGATATTGAAAAAGGCAAATTAAAAGATCCAAGAGATATAGATTCTACTCCTGAAAGTAGAAATAAATTTGATGATGCTATGGATGGATATAGAAATGGGATGAAAACTAACTTTGATGTAGATACTCCAAATGATTGGAGTGAACAACAAGCCACTTTATTCAAAGATACCCTAGTATTAAGCGCCAAATTAGCAGCCCTCACTCCTCCTCAAGGCTATCCTAATGCCCCTTATTATTTTACCCCTGAAAGATTAGAATGGGTTTATAAAAGAGGATATTTAGACAAACTCCTTGATCCAAGAATCCCTGCTATTTATAGATATAATTTTCCGCAAGAACTTCGAGCCAAAATACTAGCTTATGCTAAAGAGCATAATATAAAAGAGTGAAAATAATGAATTTCATAACTAGACTAGCC
>NZ_MJXN01000034.1:0-1632 GCF_001762815.1 Campylobacter sp. BCW_6465 | reverse complement strand
AACCATCAATGGTAAAGTAGCCATACAAAATAGCCAAGATAACCTCACAGGAACCATCACTGTCAATACCTTTGAAAATATAGGTCAAGTTAATGGTCAAATTTATATGGGAGTTTGGGGAAATAAAAACTCAGGAATTCTCACTGTGGATCAGTTTGATAACAGTGGAACTATAGCTTCAAGCGATAAAGGAGTTTTTTTCGAAGGCGGTGCTAATAATAAATCCACGATTAATAATTTTAACAATACTGGAGTTATAACAACTTCAACAAATAAAGAAGCTGTTCGATTTAATCATACTGATGTTAAAACCATTACCAATAGTGGAAACATTAAAAGCGAGGGACATAGAGGTATAAGCATAGATAATTCAAGTGTACAAACTCTTAATAATAGTGGCACTATTCAAACCAGCAATCAAGATGTAAATAACTGGGATACGCAAGCAATATATATTGGCTATTCTACAATCCAAACGTTTATCAATAGCGGAACCTTAAAAGGCGATGGAAGAAAAGATCCAGGAGGACCTAATGGGGCTATGTTTGCTAGCTCTGGGGTAAATCTTTCTGGTTCTACTATAACAAATTTTGATAACTCAGGTATTCTTTCAGGAAGAGTAGGTATAAATATATCAAGTACCACTATAGATAATTTTAAAAACACTGGTACTATAGAAGGAACATCTGGAGCCAAACAATTATCAGGAGCAGTATTCATTCAAAGTTGGAGAACTTCAAGCTCCACTATTAAAAATTTTGAAAACACAGGTCTAATCAAAAATCAAAACGGCAATGCTATCTTCATAGGTGATGGCAACAAGATAGAAACCCTTACAAATAAAGGAACTATAGAAGCAGGCAACAATGGTATAACTTTTTATGCATTTGATACAAATAAAAAGCCCGTTAATATTGGTAAAATCACTATAGAAAAAGGTGGTGTTATTAAAGCAGGCAATGATGCAATCCATATAGATGGAAGTAAAAATGGTATTGAGGGTGAAGGCATTGAAGTTAAAGCAGGGGGTAGATTAGAAGGTGGTAATGCAGGTATTTATATAGGTGGCGGTAAGCAAGTAAATACTAGCATCAATGTATCTGGAACTATCCAAGGTGGTAATGGGGGTATTATAAATACTGGAACCATTGGAAAAGAAGGACAAGAAAAACAAGAATACGGAATCACTATTGAAAATGAAGGTCTTATTGCTTCTGCAAAAGGAAGTGGTATTTTAAATACTGACAATGGAATTATTTATGGTAATATCTTCAATAGAAGTAATAATAATTTAAGTTTAAAAAATGATTCTGATGCGACTATTACAAGTGGTATTAAAAATGAAGGTGGTGGAACCATCTTTGTTAATAACCAAGGAACCATAGATAAAGATAATAGTGGCAATCATTTAACTAATAGCGGATCTGGTAGCATAGTCATAGAAGATTGGCTTGTTACTACAGATAAAGATACAGGTAAATTAGACACTATAATTGTAGGTGGAAATGGAAATGTAAGTGCTGATAAAATCACTATAGATGAGGGTAATCTCGATCTAGGACAACTTGATAATATAAACAATATCATCTCAGGTGTTAATCAAGGCAATATTGGCAATATAGGAACCAATGG
>NZ_MJXN01000033.1:0-1636 GCF_001762815.1 Campylobacter sp. BCW_6465 | reverse complement strand
CAGGTGGAACTTTAGGTAGTATAGGCAATACAGATAGAATCATCTATGCTCATGCTAGTGGTAGCAATATCCTCACTCTTACCAATCTTACCAATCATGGAACTATTAACGGTAAGGTAGCTGTAGAACATGATAACAATTTTAAAGGAACCATCACTGTTAACACCTTTGAAAATACAGGTCAAATCAATGGTCAAATTTACATGGGAATTTGGGGAGGTAACTCAGGAACTCTCACTGTGGATAAATTCGAAAATAGTGGGACTATAACAGCTTCCAACAATGATCAAGGAGTTTTTTTCCAAGGCCTTGCTAATAACAAATCTACGATTAATAATTTTAACAATACTGGAGTTATAAGTTCAACAAATAAAGAAGCTGTCCGGTTTACTCATACTAATGTACAAACTTTCACTAATAACGGTTCAATAAACAGCGGTGGTGGAAGTGGTGTAAACCTCTCCAGTGCTACTATAGAAAATTTTAAAAATACTAAAACTATAAAAACTAGTGGAACAGCAGAACCAAATGAATCATTCGCTGGTTTATATGCGAGTTCTGGGGTTAATCTTTATAGCTCTACTATAAAAACTTTTGACAATTCGGGTTTCATTTCAGGTAAAGTAGGTGTAAATTTGTCAAATGGCATCATAGATAATTTTAAAAACACTGGTACTATAGAAGGAACATCTGGAGCCAATAAATTAGCAGGAGCTATAAATATACAAAGTGTTTATAGTAGCGGCTCCACTATTAAAAATTTTGAAAACACAGGTCTAATCAAAAATCAAAACGCTAATGCTATCTTCATAGGTGATGGCAACAAGATAGAAACCCTTACAAATAAAGGAACTATAGAAGCAGGCAACAATGGTATAACTTTTTATGCATTTGATACAAATAAAAAGCCCGTTAATATTGGTAAAATCACTATAGAAAAAGGTGGTGTTATTAAAGCAGGCAATGATGCAATCCATATAGATGGAAGTAAAAATGGTATTGAGGGTGAAGGCATTGAAGTTAAAGCAGGGGGTAGATTAGAAGGTGGTAATGCAGGTATTTATATAGGTGGCGGTAAGCAAGTAAATACTAGCATCAATGTATCTGGAACTATCCAAGGTGGTAATGGGGGTATTATAAATACTGGAACCATTGGAAAAGAAGGACAAGAAAAACAAGAATACGGAATCACTATTGAAAATGAAGGTCTTATTGCTTCTGCAAAAGGAAGTGGTATTTTAAATACTGACAATGGAATTATTTATGGTAATATCTTCAATAGAAGTAATAATAATTTAAGTTTAAAAAATGATTCTGATGCGACTATTACAAGTGGTATTAAAAATGAAGGTGGTGGAACCATCTTTGTTAATAACCAAGGAACCATAGATAAAGATAATAGTGGCAATCATTTAACTAATAGCGGATCTGGTAGCATAGTCATAGAAGATTGGCTTGTTACTACAGATAAAGATACAGGTAAATTAGACACTATAATTGTAGGTGGAAATGGAAATGTAAGTGCTGATAAAATCACTATAGATGAGGGTAATCTCGATCTAGGACAACTTGATAATATAAACAATATCATCTCAGGTGTTAATCAAGGCAATATTGGCAATATAGGAACCAATGG
>NZ_MJXN01000032.1:0-3750 GCF_001762815.1 Campylobacter sp. BCW_6465 | reverse complement strand
TGAGAGATAAAGATAGTATAAAAACTAGAGTTAAATTCTAATTCTTTTATTGTGTTTTCATCAAATAAAGCTTGCTTATCTTTATCATATAAAACATAATCTTCACAAAAATATAAAGCTTTTAATAGATAGGGTTTTGAATCGATGTTGATGTTGTTGATATTTTCTAAAGATAGTTTTTGTATATAGGCTATTTTTAAATTATTGATTGCTTGTATAGATACAAGCTTATAATTATTATATTCTTGATTAAAATAATTAAGATTTTCTAAAAATATTTTATACTCATTGATATATTCTTTTTCATTTTGTATATTATTTAAATGCTTAAGACTTTGATTGAAAATATTATTATTATAAAAATTACAAGAAAAACTATCAAAATTAAATTCTTTTAACAAATTACTATTTTTATTATCTATAGAACATAAAGGAGTAAAGGAATTTTGTATGTTTTTGTAGTAGGGGTAGAGAGAGTGGGCGGTGGATGTTGCTTTTCCTCCTAAAGAAGTTATGTTTATTATGAATAGTTTTTTTGTTTTGGTTATTTTTTTAATTGTTGTTAAAATTCCTGATGGTGCTAAATAATACAAAGGTCTTTCATTGATATCTTTTATTAAATATTCTAGTATAATATTTCTAGAAGTTTCATTTTTAACAATATCTTTTAAAAAGTCTAATTCTTCTAGCGTCTGCCTTTTATGAAAATCATCTAAAATAACACTTTTTTCTTGCCAATCTCTAAAACCTGAAATTCTAGCTAAAAAATCTCCAAAATCATAAAGTCCTATATAACAATCTACAATACCATCTTTAATATCCTTAAGATGTTCCATTAATCCTTTATTTGTCATTTTCTAGCCTTTTTAATTTACAAAGAAGAAGTAAAACAATATTTATTAGTTTTCTACTAAAAAGAATGATTATTGATAAATAACATATCATTTCAAATAATCCATATTTTGAAAAATATCTACCTAAATATATGAAATTTAAAAATACAATTGGTGGAAAGAGTAATAAGTTTTCACAAAAAATACTATACACCCAATCTATAATTTTACTAGAAACTCCATATTTACTTTTGCAATTTTTACATTTTATTTCTAATTTGCCTGAGAATATATTCCAAATATTTTGCAATTTATTGATTTTTGTTTTACAAACTTCACATTCTTTATAAATAGACATTTATTTTTCCTATATAATTTAAAAATTATCTTTAAAATTTAAATTATCTTCCGCATGCATTTAATCTTCCTTTAGCAAAATTTATGAAATAATTATATCTTTTTGCTTCATATATTGTTGGGTATATCATTTCTTGAATTTCGGTTTTTAGTTTTGTTTTATATAATAAATTCATTTTTTTATAAGAATTAATCATATTTTCTAATAACTGTTCTTTTTGAGGTATAGAACACATAAAGTTTTTATCTAGGCTTGAAGCAAATGGGATTAAATTAAAAAGAAAATAATCAGCATTAAAGGCTATTTTCATAAGTGCATAAGTGTCAGGCAATGCATCTATTTTGTTAATAAAAATGATATATCTATCCATAATGCTTATAAAATTATTCATTTCGTTTAAATTGGTAGTGCTATTAGAAGCAAGATAAAAATAATTAAGATTAGTTTCACTTTTTCTTCCAAATATACTTACTTTATTTCTAAGAGCTACCAAATAAGCATTGTCTAAACCTAAAATTTGCATAAATTTAAAATCTTTTTTAAAATTATGCATATAATTTAATAGTTCTTTTTGATTAAGTTTTAATTCTTGATTTAAGTTTTGTTCTACAAAAACTTTTTTAAATTCTTCTTCGTTGCTCCAGAATAATTTAGATGTCTCTTTTCTAATTTGATTTTCTTTTTCATAATAATACTTATCCCAAAAGATAAGCTCTAAAGGGCGATAAGCTAAGCTTATAAAGATAACAAAAGCTATAAGTAAACCACAAGGTATATAAAATCTTTTAAGTTTATAAAAAGGTTTTTTCATTTATATTCCTTGATATTTTAAAAATAGTTTTTGTGTCTTTTTCTGTTTCGTTTAAGGTTTTATTTTGAGTGTTAAGTTCTATCTCATTCATTTGTGCATTCTTTTAATTTAGATTGTAGAGTGTTAAGATTTGTCAATGTCTTCTTGTTGAAGTTTTCTAAAATTTTATTAATATTTTCTTTTAGCTTCTCTTTAGCTTGATTATCTAAAAAAAAATCTTTACGAATTCTTCTTGTAACATTATCTGTAATTTTATTTAGTTTTCTCATTGTATTTAAAATTATTGCAGTTTTAGAATTATCAAATTTACATGTGAATTTTTTAGAAAGATCTCCAATATAAATATGGGAAAATCCCCAGTTGTTTCCAATTAAAGAAGATGTATAATAAACAATATGTGAAAAATCATGACTTTTGATTTTATTTTGCAAAAAATCCTCTTCTAAACGAGTATTTAGAAAAAATAAAAAATCTTCAAGTGCATCAAATCTTTCCTTGTCAAATAAAAAATAAGTTTTATGATTTGTGATATTTCTTTCATTGTATAAAAGATAGGATATAATATCGTTATTTAAATTTAAAACAATTCGACTAGCTTTTCTTGAAAGTTCCTCATCTTCATCTAGGAATGAATAAATAGTTAAAGTTCTTATATCTTCAATACTAGCTTGTATCATCTTAAGATTTTTAATAATCATTTGTGTAACTTTTTCTTGATTATAGTTTTCTTTGCTTAAATTCTTAGCATATTCTAATTCTTCCTTACCTTCGTTTTCACTCCATTTGATTAAAGCACTAAGATTTTCTCTTGCTTTGCTTTCATTATCTTCTTTAAACTTTAGAGCTTCATGGATAAACTCATAAACACTACTAACAACTGCAATAAAAACTAATACAATAAAAACTATAATAGAAATTCTTTTTGATATTTTAAGCAATTTTTTTACCTTTAAAGTTAGTATTATTTATTATAGCATTATTAGATACAATCTTAAAATCTTCTTTTATATCATCTATAATGGTATTGCTTTGTTTTGTATTGTTTTCTTGATTTGAATTTTCATCTTGATTTAAATTTTTATTTATTTCTTTGTTTTTATTTTTATTTATTGTTTCATCTTTACTATTTATTTCTTTATTTACAATCAAAGAATTAATATAAGTTTGATAAGCATTTTCTAAATCTTCAAAACCAAGTTTTTTAAATTCATCAATACTTTTATAAAGTTCTTTTCTTGCTTGTAAATAAGTATCATTTAGTTTGTTTTTATGAGAGATAAAGATAGTATAAAAACTAGAGTTAAATTCTAATTCTTTTATTGTGTTTTCATCAAATAAAGCTTGCTTATCTTTATCATATAAAACATAATCTTCACAAAAATATAAAGCTTTTAATAGATAGGGTTTTGAATCGATGTTGATGTTGTTGATATTTTCTAAAGATAGTTTTTGTATATAGGCTATTTTTAAATTATTGATTGCTTGTATAGATACAAGCTTATAATTATTATATTCTTGATTAAAATAATTAAGATTTTCTAAAAATATTTTATACTCATTGATATATTCTTTTTCATTTTGTATATTATTTAAATGCTTAAGACTTTGATTGAAAATATTATTATTATAAAAATTACAAGAAAAACTATCAAAATTAAATTCTTTTAACAAATTACTATTTTTATTATCTATAGAACATAAAGGAGTAAAGGAATTTTGTATGTTTTTGTAGTAGGGGTAGAGAGAGT
>NZ_MJXN01000031.1:0-1294 GCF_001762815.1 Campylobacter sp. BCW_6465 | reverse complement strand
TTTTAAAAAGTTTGGTAAAAAATTTAAAAGATATTAAAACAAAACAACAAAGCTCTAAATTAAATAATGATTATTCTTCTATTAGTATTAAAGATTTTGAAAGCATTGTTAATAATATACCCTTAATCAAATCCACGAGATTGATCAATATTTTAGCCCTTAGCCTAATCGCAAAAGAATTATATACTCCCATCTTTGAAGAAATGGAAGAAAATATGTTTATTAAATATCTTGAAGCTGCCATACAAAACAATATCAAAGAAGATAAGATTCTTTTTGAAAATCTTACCATCAAAGCATTGGAAAAGTATATTAAAGATTTTGAGTGATTTTTACTCTTTGATATTATGCTCTTTAGCATAAGCTAGTATTTTAGCTCGAAGTTCTTGCGGAAAATTATATCTATAAATAGCAGGAATTCTTGGATCAAGTTTAGCATCTAATTTGTGTCTTTTGTAATACCATTCTAGATTTTCAGGGGTAAAATAATAAGGTGCATTAGGATAACCTTGAGGTGGGGTTAGGGCTGCTAATTTGGCAGTTAATATCATAGAATCTATTCTTAATTGTGCACTTTCTTCACTCCGATCATTTGGAATATCATAACCATAAGCATTTACCATACCATTATAATACCCTCCCCTATGATGATCAAATTCTCTTCTGCTTTCATAAGTAGAATCTATATCTCTTGGATCTTTTATTTTGCCCTCAACTATATCACTTCTTAAGGCTTTATACATACTTCCAAATTCATCGCGAGAAATTTGATATTTATTATAATCAATCACCCAATCTACTCCCATAATCTCATCTATAAAAGGAAGCATACCAAATTCATCAGGTTTTAAAGTCTTAGCTAAGGTTTTAATTTCTTGTTCTCTTAAAGGATTTTTATGCACTCCTACTAAACCACTTCCTACTGCAATATCTGCATAACCATAAATAGCACCTAATAAATTAGGTTTATCTAATATACTACTTCCTCCACTTAATTGTATATAAAGTATAGTAGCTTGGATAAATCTTGCATTAAAACCATTTTGAGACATATCATTAGCTAGGTATTTATAATCACCTAATATTCCTGCTGCCATACCCCATTCATTATGAAATAAACTTGATCTTAGATTATGTTTATTATCATCTACTGTTCTATATAATTCTTCATATTTAGGATCTACATTTCCTTTTTCATCTACAGCTCCTATAGATTCATAAGGTATATCTATAACAACACTTCTTATACCACTTCTTATAACTAAATATTTATATCTTTCTTTTTTAGTTTTTA
>NZ_MJXN01000030.1:0-1594 GCF_001762815.1 Campylobacter sp. BCW_6465 | reverse complement strand
TTTTTGTTTTTTGCAAGGATATTGTAACATTTTTAATTATTAATATTTAAAGTTCTTGCCTCTTTTAAAATCAATTTTCTTATATAAGTGCCATATTCACTTGCTAAATCTAAAACCATTAATTTTTTCAAAATTTCCATTTCTTGTTCATTAAGTCTGCAAACTACTAAATTATCTCTTCTTAGTTTTTGATCTACGGTTTTTCTTCCAGCTGATTTTTTATTAGCTTTACTATATGTTTTTTGAGAGCTTGTTTCAGAGTTTAAAGCTTCTGCTATTGTAAATGGTTTTTTTTCCATTATTATTTATCCTTTCTAATAAAATCTAAAAGTCTTTGATATTCATTGAAAAAGTTTGTATAGCTTAATCTTGAAAGATTGTTTTCATTATAAAGTTCAGTAAAAGAAGCTCCACTACTCATAGAATTTTCAATTATCTTTGAAAATTTAAAGAAAAAAAGATTTAAATCTGTAAAATTGCTTTCAAGAGTTTCACAAATTTGCTTTTTTTCTTTCTCATCTCTATAGTCTGTAACTAAAATACAAACTTTACCATCATTACCTATTTCGTTTAAAGTTTCTAATGTTCTAAGTAAAGAATTATAATTACTCGTGCAAGGAACAATAATCTTATTGCTTTCTTTAATAATATCCAATACTCCTTTTTCTACAAACCCACCAAAATCATAAACGCAATTATCTATTTTTTTTGGAGTTGGTAAAATTTTTGCTTTTTCAGGATAAATTTTTTCTATAATAGAATTATCATTGCTTTGTAAAAAATATTCTAAATCTTTAGCAATTGAAAAAGCAAAAGGAGTCTTTCCAACACCACCTTTTTTATTTATAACAGATATTATCATTAAAAAACCTTTTTTATATTTTTGTATAATATTATATATTATTATTTATTAATAAATAATAAAAATAAATAATATTTATTTTTGTTTCTTTGATTTTTTAGTGATAGTTTTGTTTTATATTCTAAATAATCTTCTAAATGTGTAGGTAGCATGAAGTCAAAAAACAATTAAATTTCATTGATTTTCATAATAAACTTAATACCTTTGAAAATCCTACAAAAACAATATCTCAAAAAGATATAACAAGATAATTCATCATATTAAAATAAAAAATAATTATTTCTTATAATTATTTTGTGAAATATTATATAATAATATTATTATTTAAAATTAATTTTATTATATATTAATAAATATTAGTATATTATAGTTACTATAAATATATATAAAATTATAGAAAAAAGAACTTTTATGCAAAATTTAATTAAACTAAGTTTATTAAGTATAGTTACTGCTTGTGTTTTTTCTGCTTGCTCTTCAGAGCCAAAAACAGTGCAATATTACGAAGATCCAAAAAATGCTACAGAATTAGAAGCTAAAATCAAAGAATGCGATAAAAATGCTAATTCTGCACAAACTGACACAGAATGTGCAAATGCTTATAAAGCAAACTATTCTAAGTCATTTCAAAAGCCATTATCAAGTGCTAAAGATTTTTTTAAGAACAACAAATGAATTTAGATCTTTTTCAAACTCTAGGCGAAAGCATACAACAAATTGTTGATGCTATAA
>NZ_MJXN01000029.1:0-10749 GCF_001762815.1 Campylobacter sp. BCW_6465 | reverse complement strand
TAAAGTTTAGATATAATCTCACAAAACGCTTACTATGTCGTTTCATAGTTAGCCTTTAGGGTTATTTCCGCCAAGAGTTAAAACTCAAGGCGGATTTTTATGAAGGAAAGATTTAAAATGAGAAATTTAACTTTAGAAGAAAATATATTTTTAGCAAAAAGAAACCTTGTAGATATTATTTGGAAATCCGCGAATTTAGAAGGTGTAAATGTTACTTTTCCTGAAACTCAAATGATTATAGATGGCTTTAGTGTTCCTGATAAAACAATACAAGATTTAACAATAATTTTAAATCTCAAAAGAGCTTGGAATTATTTGTTTGATACCATTAATGAAAAAGTTAGTTTGAGTTTGATACAGGACTTTAATAGGATTGTAGGCAGAGATTTGGTTCATAAATCAGGATTTTTAAGAACAGCTGATGTTAAAATAAGTGGAACAAATTTTAAACCAAAATTACCTATTGATTATGAGGTTAGTGAAAATATAGAAACAATTTTAAAAAATGAAAATAAAAAAGAAGTAGCATTGGATTTGATGTTATATCTTATGAGAAGTCAATTATTTTTTGATGGAAATAAAAGAACTTCAATGCTAATTGCTAATAAAATTTTAATTGAAAATGGATTCGGTATTTTGGCAATTGCTAAGAATGATATGAATGAGTTTTTTACCCATCTTGTTAAATTCTATGAAACAAACAATAATTATGAAATAAAACAATTTTGTAAAGAAAATTGTATTGAAACAATGATTTTTCATAATGATGAAGAAAAAAACAAATTATAGGAAAGAATTGAGATAACACCCAAATTTTCATATAAAACATTAAAACTTATTCATTCAAAAATACTATAATTAAAGCGTATTAAGCATGGCTACTCTTTCGGTTATAAGAAAGAGGAATAATGAGTAGGATCATTGAGTTTTTAGTTCTTGTCTTAGAATTAATTAACGAGATAATCAAGCTTGTTGATTATCTCACTTAAAAAAACCGTTGAAAATTCTATAAAAACCACACTTAGTCTAAGCTTAATACAATTGTAACAAAAAACACTTAACCGAAAGAGGCGTGGCTTTCGGCTATTTGTTCTTGCAAAGTCTTTATCGTTAATATGTTCTATTATAAAACTTCTATAAAAATTTCTTTACTTTTTAGTTTCTCATAAAAATTTTTTCTTTTATTGGGGTCGTTTGTAGTTACAATGGTAAATCCTGCTTGTTGAATTTTCATGAGAATTTCTTTTGAAATATTCATACTATGGAATAATTTTTTAAAATGTTCAGGTGTCATTACTGCTGCTCTAATATAATGAAAAAATGGATTACCATTTTCTTTATTTTTATTATATTGCATAGTATTATTAAACACTATGTCACTGCTGTAACTAATGTTTTGGAAATTATCTTCTTTGATACGCTTTCTCATCTCATTATAAAATGAAGTTAATTTGTTATTCTCATCTTTAATAAGATTAAGTATAGGATCTGGAATTTTATCTAAATATTGATTTTATAAAACCGCTTTTCAAATCAAAGTCATTTGATACTTAAAATCAAAGTATTGTTTTTTGAATTTGATTTCTAATGCAAAAAATATCATTAATGTTGTCTAAGGTGTTATTAAACATTTAGCTAAAAGTCTTTTAAGCATCTTATATAAAAATTAATTGTATAATTTAAAAAAGAGATAAAGTGTTTTATGAAAGAAAGTAAAGTAATTGATTTATTTTGTGGTGTTGGTGGATTAAGCTGTGGTTTAAAACAAGCTGGCTTTGAAATAATAGCAGGATATGATTTGGATAAAACTTGCAAATATGCTTATGAAAAAAATATAAAAGCACAGTTTATAGAAAAAAATATAAAAAATATTTCTTCAAATGAGATCCAAGAATATTTTGGTGATACAAAATATAAGATTCTAGTAGGATGTGCTCCATGTCAAACATTTTCCAAATACACCAAAGGCAAAAATAATGAAAATGATGAGAAATGGACTTTACTTAATGAATTTCTTAGATTAATAATTGAAATAAAACCTGAAATTATTAGTATGGAAAATGTGCCTGATTTGGAAAAATATCCGATATTTAAAAATTTTATTAGTACTTTAAAAAAACATGGTTATTTTATTGATTATAAAATTATATTTTGTCCAGAATATGGCATGCCTCAAAATAGAAAAAGATTAGTTTTATTGGGATCTAAAATTAAAGAAATACACATTATAAATAAAACACACCACAAAGAAAATTACAAGACAGTAAGAGATGCAATAGGCTTTCTACCTAAGATTAAATCAGGAGAACAATCTAAAACAGATCCATTACACATAGCTAAACCTTTATCAGGATTAAATTTAGAAAGAATTAAAGCTACTCCTAAAAATGGAGGTAGTTGGAAAGATTGGCCTGAGCATTTAATACTTAAATGCCATAAAAAAGAATCTGGTAAAAATTTTGGTAGTGTATATGGAAGAATGAAATGGGAAGAACCTTCTCCTACAATGACTACTTTTTGCACGAGTTTAGGAAATGGTAGATTTGGACATCCTGAACAAAATCGTGCAATAAGTTTAAGAGAGGCAAGTTTATTGCAAACATTTCCTTTAGATTATGATTTTATTGATAATGAAGTTGGAATTAAAACATCTGTTATCTCAAGACATATAGGAAATGCTGTTCCTCCAAGACTTGGGGAAATAATAGGAATAAGCATTAAAAAACATCTGATAGGAGAAGCGTATGGCTAATACAATTGAATTTTCTATAGCAAATAAAGCTGTAAATCATTTAGGAAGAAAACTGTATAATAGCAATCCTCCAGCAATAGCAGAACTAATAGCAAATTCTTATGATGCTTATGCAACACAGGTAGATATAGTTCTTAATAAAACCTTTCTTGTAGTAGCCGACAATGGGAAAGGTTTAAATGTTGATGAGCTGCAAAAAAAATATGCAAAAATAGGAAGAAACAAGGATAAGGAAAATCCTATCAATAATCTTAAAGAAAGACTTCCAATGGGGCAAAAAGGAATTGGAAAACTAGCTGCTTTTAGTTTGGGAGATATGTATACCGTATATACAAAAAGTATTAATTCTGATAAGTGGATTACTTTTACATTAAAATATGAAGAACTTTTAAGTGAAGAAAATACTCATAATGTTGTCTATCAAGAAATTGAAAATTTACCGACTGAATTTAGTCAATATAACTCTAATCAATCTGGAATGATTGTCAAAATAGAACATTTAAGAAGAAGGGTGATAACTTCAACTACGGATAATTTAAAAATTCATTTATCTAGAAGATTTTATATTGCATCTAGCAAAGATAACTTTAAAGTTAAAATTAACGATGATGAAGTTAGTTTAGAGTCGCACATATATTATGGTAGCATAGAATTATTGGTTTATTTTGGATATAGCACAGAAGAGATTAATGAATTATTTCCCAATGTTGATGCATCTAAAAAAATCCTTTATAATAGAGAACAAGATATTATTAAATACTTTAATGAAAATAAAATAAAAGGATGGATGGGAGGTGTTGCAGAGCTTAAAAAAATTCAAACTAAAAATTTTGACTTTAACAATGTAATCGTATTCATTAATAAAAAAATTGCTGATGAAAATATTTTTAAAGAAAGTGCTAATGCAAGAATTGCTAGTCAATATTTAGTAGGAGAAGTTCATGCAGATTTTTTTTATTCTGAAAATGACTCTCCAATTACATCAAGCAGACAAGGTTTAGATATTTCTGATGAATATGTAAGCGAATTTATTGACAATTTAAAAGACGTAAGAAATGTTTTTGTAAATAAATGGCAAGAAATTAGAACCAAAGATTCAATTAGTTATATTCCAGAGGACATTAAAAACAATGAAAGTTATCAAAATTGGCTTAAATCTTTAGATGATAGAAAATTAAACATACATAAAAAATTTTTACACATTATGATCCAAGGAATTGATGAACAAGATAAAGAAGATGAAGAAATTTACCATAAAAATATCAAACAAATGATAAGTTCAATTGTTCATACTATCAATAACGTTGATATCCAAGAACTAGAAAATAGCTTAAATAGAAACAATAATTCATTTACAGAATTATTAAATACTCTAATGTCTAAAATTGCAAACTCTGATCACTTAAAGGTTTATGAAATAGCAAAAAATAGAATTTTGGCAATCAAAAAACTTCAAGAATTAATGAATGAGAATAATACTCCAGAGAAATTTTTTGAAGATCACTTGTATGAACATCCTTGGTTAATTAATCCTTATTGGAGTAAAAAATTAAATAATCAAGAATCGTTTAATATAGTACGTCAAAAGTACTATAGGGAAATTGATAAAGAAGGTGAAATACATAGAAATTTTATTGATATTTTAATCAGTATAGCCGAAGAACAATATCCCATTATAGTTGAATTGAAAAAAAATACTGCCACGGGATATGCAAAAGTTAAATATACAGATATTTACAATCAAATTGACAAATATAGAATAGCACTAATACAAAATTTGTCAGACAATATTAAGTCGATAAATAAAGAAGATATTAAAGCATATTTTATTATTTCAGAAGACGCTGGAATAAAGGGAAGTGGAAATTCTATTGAAATATCAGAAAAAGAAATCATTTCTCTTGAAGAAACATTCAATATCAAGATATTAAAATACAATCAAATTATTGACAATGCACTATGTATTTATGAAGAATTTATCAAGATAATAGAAAGTGAAAAAAATATCCCTTGTTTTAATTAATTCAATATAAATAGATTTGATTAGTTTGCTAGTTTTTAGAAAAAGGAAGGCTTTAGTCTTCCTTATTACCCTTCAAAATTAACACTTATAGTATATCCACTCAAAGAAAAGTCATGTTTTACATCTTTAATACTAAAAATAACCTTTTCATCAATGCCTTTTATTTCTAAATTCGCTCCTGCTTTGATATTTTTCCCTATCATGCTAAAACTTCCTTCAAAAGAGCCTTTATTTAAAGCATTAAGCTTAGCATTTGCCAAGTTTAGTGCCTCACTGTCATTCTTTACTCCAGCAATCTTTAGCTCATAAACACAACCCTTATCATTGCCACTTAAAACGCTTTTAACAATGCCTTGTTCTATATCTTGGTAAGTTAGTTTAACGCCTGTATAATCATTGCGATTTTTAATGCTGATATTTAAATCACTAAGTTCGCTTATATCTAAAGTATATTTAATGCCACCCTCTTGTTTTCCACCACCCTTTACACCCTCTTGTGCTGCCTCTTTTTGCTCTATGATGATAAGAGTTTGTTCTTTTATACAAGCTAAAAAGCCATATTTTGCACAAAGAGTATAAATAAACTCAATATCGCTTACATTGTTTTGAAGTTCATGTTTGATATAAGCTTTGTTTGCATTATTTGTTTTTGCTTTTAAATTATTTTCCCCAGCAATTTTTAAAGCAATATCCGCAAGATTAGTATTTTCCCAAGTCCTTGATTTTTTGTTTTTAATATTGCTAGCAAAATTAATCGCAGTAGCTTTAATATCTGTTGTTTTAGAGCTATAATTTTTACTAAAACTATTAATGCTAAAAGTACCACATTTAAAAAGTTTTTCATCAAATCCAAGCCAAAGTTCTAACTTATCGCCAAAAGGAGCTCTTGCATAAAGTCCATTTAAACTGATGCTTATCTCATCACTTTCATCCTTGGCCTTATCATCAAAGCTTAGATTAATAAGATTAAGACTTATCTTTTGTGTAATATCTTTATCATTTGCTTTTATCTTAAAACTAGGATGATTTACCATAAAGTTTCTTCCTTGTTTTCTTGAATTTCAATATTAGGCAAAATCACTTTATCTCCTGTTTTTAAAAGAGGCTCTAATTTTGGATTGGCTAATAAAACTTGATCAAAATACAAAAGCGTTCCATAATGCCTATAAACCACACTATCAAGCCTTTCATTGTTTTTTGCAATGTAAATCTCACTCATCAAAATCCCTTTGTAAATTAAGTTCAAAACTTTGTGTTAAAAAGCCACTACCTTCTAAAAAAGCACTTTGTTTTTCGCTGATACTTAAAATCGCAAATTTTCCAAAATAAACTCCACTGGCACTACACATTGCATAGCTTTTATTTTGAGAAGCCATTTGCTTTAAAGTATCTAAATAAGTGTTTTTATCTTTACTAAGCGGTAAAGTTTTGCCACTTATTTTAATACTTTCATTTGCTTTAGCAACGCTGATTAAAGCATTATGATTATTAATACGTTCAATGCTTCTAATGCCGTATTCATAATTTTTTTCAAGCTCATCTACATTTAAAGCTTCAAACTCAAACTCACCTAAACAAAATATCATTTTAACCCCAAATTGTTGTCTGCACTTTTTTATCTGCATTTTTATTTAATGCGCTTAAAACACTATTTTCAACTTCTTTTGCGAAAGCTTTTAAATCAAACACTCCATTATTTGAACTTATATTAAAAGTTCCATTAATATTTACATTGATTTCATTTTTTTTAGAAATATCACTTCTTTTGGATAAAGCGGCAATTTCAGCTTGTCTTGCTTCATGCTTTGGAGCACCTGATCTTACTATGCCATGATGGGTTCTAGAATTATCATTTTGTAAATTTTGATATTTTTCTCCATCAACTTTTTTATCATTATCACTAAAACCAAAAAAAGAGGCCACGCTTTTAGCTATATCTTTAATCTTTGCAAATGCTTTGCTTAACCATTCAAACTTAGAAGCAAACCAATTAAATAAACCACCCCATAAAGAGCTAAAAAACTCGCCAAATCCGCTAAAAACGGAACTAATTTTATCTATAAATCCAATGAAAAAGGTTTTAACTTTATCCCAGTTCATGATAACAAGCGTTGCAATGGCGGCAATTGACATTAAAACAAGCCCTATAGGGTTGGTTAAAAAAGCGATTTTTAATATATTAAAAGCAGTTCTTATAGCATTAAGCGTAAAAGCAAATTGCGCTCCTGCAATTTTTGCAACCAAAAATCCTACTTTTAAAGCACTAAGGGCCACACTAGCTATAGTTAAAGAAACTACTAAGGTACCTATAACTTTACTTAAATTTGGAAAAGCATCAATAATCTCTCTAATAAAGTTAATCAAAGATGAGATACTATCCATGACAAAGCTTAAAGCAGGTGCTAAAGCTTCGCCTATGCTTGCACTAAGATTTGCCATACTGGCACTAAGTTTTGCAAAGCTTGTGTTAGTGGAGTCTCCTAACTTTTTAAATTCATTATTTAAAGCACCCATTTTTGTATTTTTTAAAGATTTTAAAGCTTGTTCATACTTATCTGTATTGTCGACTAAATTTTGCATCATGCCTGCAGCACCCGTCCCAAAAACTGAATTTAAAAAAGAGACCATCTCATCTTTTGGTAAGGTTTTTATCTGATTTAAAAGTACTTTAACCGCACCACTTGCATCTTGTTTAAAATAAGCGCTTAGTTGTTCTGTACTAAGCCCCAAGCTTAAAAACTTGGTTTTCATATCATCACTTGCATTATTTAAATTACTCATAACGCTAGTCATTGCTTTAAAAGTTCCAATCGCTTCGCCTTCATCTTTAGTCGCACTTGCAAAAGCAGCACTTAAAGCTGCCGCACCCTCTGCACTCATACCAATAAGCTTTGCATCGCCTCCTACTTCATTCATTATCTTAGCAACACTTGAAGCACTTACATTGCTTGCTTTAGCTACACCAATTATCTTATCTCCAAGATTTTGCATATCTTTGGTATTTAATTTATAAATATTAGAAAGCTTACTCATGAAATTAATACTTTCTTCATTATTTAATTTAAAGACTTTGCTATACTTAGCACCAAGTTCGCTAAATTTTAAAAGCTCACTTTCGCTTTTTATCCCAAGCCTTGCTCCTGCTTCACCCAATTTAGTAAGCTCATTAACATTCATTCCTATATTAGAACTTAGTTTTAAAAAGTTTTTTCGTAAAAGATTTAAACTTTCATTATTTGTATTTAAAAAGGCATTTATATTATTCATATCATCTTCAAGATTAGCACTGATTTTTACAGGCACACCGATAGCTAAAGCACTTGCGCCTTTAGCCATAAGCTCACCTTTTAAAGCACTAAATTCTTCACCTATTGCTTTAATCTTTGCCTTGGATTTTTCTAATGCATCAATACTTTTATTTAAGGCTTTTACACTTTTATTGCTTTGATCCAAATTAGCACTAAACTTTTTTAAAGCTTCAGTGTTTTTAGCAAATTCTTTAAAGCCTTTAAAGGCTAAAGATATACCAAAGCTAAGTCCTAAATCTTGCATATTTTTCCTTTTTATTGTAAAATCTATTTATGAAAAAAATAGACAATGCTTTTAATGCTAAAATCATCTTTTTAAAAAACTTTAAAATCGTTTTTAAAGCCTTTTTAACACTCGGTATTTTTGTCGCTTTTATGCTTTCTTTTTTAAGTGATGATTATTTAGCAGGTTTTGTTAATATCACTTCATTTTTTGTGCTTTTTTCTTTAATACTTTATATTGTAACCTTTATCTATTGTTTTTTTAAGCTTAAACACTCTTAGCGATTTTTAAACTAATATCTAAAAATTCAAGATAATCTTTTATGTTTAAACTCATAATTTCACTATAAGAAAAATGCAAATAATGAGCTATTAACGCAATAGCTTCATTATTCAGTGCTCCCACTGGGAGTTTGGTAATTGTTTAATTCATTGCTTAAAAGAGTAATGTCTTCAAGACTTAAATTATCAAGTTCTTCTAAACTCATATTAGTACATTCTCCTATCATATAAAAAGCTCTCGAACCTTCGCCTTTTTGCATATCCATAGAACGACGCAACATCCCAGCTGTTGGGGGATTAAATTTAACTTCATTTCCATTTGATAATTTGATTATTTTTGACATAATTTTCTCCTTATAGACTTAAATTTGCTTTTACTTTTGCCATTTTATCAATGCCATTAAATTCTAGAATAAGATTTTTTATATCAGCTAAAAATAGTCTTTTGCCATCCATTGTGATTTTTATAAAATGCACATTGATTTTTATTTCACTTGTAAATTCGCCACCTGCTACAATAGAAGGGGGAGTCATAGATGTAAATTCTCCATTTAACTCCACTACAAAAGGCACTTGTTTTCCTGATCCGCTTTGATGAATACTTGCTTTAAAAACAAGTGGGATTTTTGTTTTAGAAAAAGTATTTACTCCAAAAGCTTCAAAAGCTTGTTCTCCCATCTCACTAATTTTAAAAGAGCATTCCATTGCTTTAAATACACCCGTGCCATAATTTGCACTCAGCGCTCCTTTGCTTTCTAATACTTCTTGTTCTATAATAGGCAAAGTAATATCTCTTGCTACCCCAGCATAACCATACCCATCTATAAAACAATTTGCTTGTTCAATTACTTGAGGTACTTTATTAAACATGTTATTCTCCTTCTTTTAACTTCGCGGTGGAAGTAAATTCCACCTTACAACAAGGGATTTCATCCCCTTGACCCCTCTCTTGTGCTTTACACTCTCTTTAAGCTTGTGCTTTGCACTCTCTGTGAGAAAGCCCCAAAAGCCACCTTTTACTCTGCACTAATAGTTTTAATCAAATCACTTGCCCATTCATCAGAGTAGATGAACTCTAAAGTGATTTGTTTAACGATTGGATTATTCATCATTTTTATATTTAGATAAAACTTACCAGCACTCACATTGGCATCTGTGTTTCTTTCTTCATCCCAGCTTACCTCATAGCCAATTAAAACCTTAGCTCCTTTTAAATCTCTTAGCAATTCTTCAATGCTGATTTTTATAAAATATAATTCACTTGCTTTTTTATCAATAGCTTTAAAAGCTGCTTTTTGTCCTGCTAGAGCTATGCGATCAAAGGTTCTTACACGAGCTAAATCTTGCCAAATCGTATCTTCATGGCTAGTTTCCCCACCCCAAGAGCGATAACCTTCACTTAAAATACAAGTTGAAATATGAGCGTTTCTTAGTCTTTCTGCATCACAATCAAAGCCATTGATAAACTCTATAAAATACTCTGTGCCAGTAACCCCATTCATCACTCTATTTGAGTAAGAATCACTAAAGCCATATTCTTTATCTCCATCTGTATGAGCTATTAAACCTGCGATGATAGGAGATTGTGGAACATAAGCGTATTTTCCTTGTGTATTTAAGATTTGAACCTGTGGCCAAGTGGCAATTAATCTTTTAGAGCTAAAAGCCTCCATTGTATTAATAGCTTCGCCAACATTTGTAGCGTAAAGATCCACAATAGCTGTGATATTCATAGAACTTGCCACACTTTCAAGCTTAGCCTTTACTCCTGCTTCATGTGAGTAATAAGGAGCAATGATTAAATCAGGACTAAAACCTGTTTTATGTTTGGCTTTTTTAAAGGCTTCTATGGCATTAACAATATTGGTTAAAGTGTTTTCACTTTCCTCGCTTTCTTCAAAAAAACTAATAATAATTACATTACTTACATTTTGTAGATTGATACATTCTAAAGTATCTAAAAGTCTAAAATCTTGTAAGTTATTTTCTTTGATTAAATCGTTTACAAATTCTTTTGCTTTGCTTACATTTGAAAAGGCAAAGATTGGAAAGCTATCCACGCTTTCATAACCAGCCTTTGTGTAAATCATTTCTTTACTTGCACCTTTTATAGCCCCAGCAATACCAATAGGCGTATCACTTTGCACTTTAATAGGACTTGC
>NZ_MJXN01000028.1:0-6797 GCF_001762815.1 Campylobacter sp. BCW_6465 | reverse complement strand
ATTTGTGTAATAGATAGAAATAAAACTTTTAAGAATAAAAGCATTTGTGTGATTAATACTAGAGATGGACTTTTTATAAAACAAGTTTTAAAACAAGATGATGGAGTGATTTTACACTCTTTAAATCCTTTATATGAAGATATATTTTATAAAAATGGAGATTTTTTGCTAATTGGTGTGGTAATTGGAGAACTTTCTAAGATGTAACAGTACACAATAAGCTAAGCCAAGCTAATCTTGTCTCATCAATACAAAAGGATATAAAGATGGATAGAGTATCAGCAGACATAAGACAAGGTGTTAACAAAAGATTTATAAACGCAATTTGCAACCATAACAATGAACTTGTTTTAGAATATCTTAAAAATGGTATGAGTGCAACTAAAGAATGCATGGGCGAAGAACCTATGTTTTATGCAATAACTCATAATAATTTTGGAGCGATTTTACTTTTATTAAAATACGGTGCTATTTTAGATAAAGAGTATCTAGAAGAAAGCAATAAAGATTTTAGCAAAGAAGCTCTAAAGTTTTTAAGCTCTTTACTAAAATAAAAGAGAGTATTTTTACTCTCTTAGCTTTTAAAAATTCATAATCAAAAGCTCTTTACTTTCTTTTCTTTTTAAAACATTATTATTTAAAGAATACCTTACTTTTAATTCCTTAATATTAAAATCTTTATAAAGCTCTCTTATAAGCTCACAATCATTATAAGAAAGCATAAATTTACCCTTGATATTTTTAAGCAAATTACATAAAAGTTCATGTTCTTTTAGCCCAAAACCTCCTGTGTTTTTATAATAATTCTCAGTCCCTACATAAGGTGGATCTAAATAAAATAAAGCTTCATTGTAATCATATTCTTTTAAAATATATTCAAAGCTTTTATTTTCAATACTGGCATTTTTAAGTCTTTTTGTATGTAAGCTAAAATCCCTACATAATCTCTTTGGTGCTCTTTGTTTATTCATAGCAAAATGTCCCATGCTTGAACCAAAAGAAGTACTGATAAGATAAAAATAAAAAGCAGCCCTTTCTAAGTCATTTCTTGGCTTAATTTCTTTATTTTTAAGCATATGAAAGATTTTTCTACTTATTATCATAGAATTAAGCACATTTGCTAGGCTTTGGGGTTTGTTTCTTATGCAAAGATGTAAATTAATAAGCTCGTCGTTAATGTCGTTAATGACTTCTATTTTTGAAGCACTTTTTTGATAAAAAACACTTAAAGCTCCTCCAAAAACTTCAATATAGCTTTTATGCTCAGGCATTAAAGCGATGATTTCTTTAGCTAAATAGTTTTTACCACCCACCCAAGCAAACGGAGCTTTTAGCGTAGTTCTTGTAGGTTTAGTAAGTGTGCTAGTTTTTAGAAATTTGTCTGTATTATTTTTCATACAAACTCCTTTCAAAATAAAATTTAAAAAGCTAGTCTTTAAAAATAAAGCTATAATGCTTTTGCTAGTTTTTAGAAAAAGGAAGGCTTTAGTCTTCCTTGCCATTCTTGCTAACACTTTTTGAAAAATTGCGATTTTCCAAAAAGTCGCATCACTAAAGGCCACGCCCGACCATTCCTTGCTATGCAATGCCCCATATTGTCACTTCTTAACAATTTTTTCAATAAAATCCTTAGTATCTTTATAAATCACACTTCTTATACTTGGGTGCAAGACTTTGTTATTATCTATGGGTAAAAAAGCTCTTTGAGGAATTTTTCTTTTTCTGTTTCCCCATTGATGAACATAACCATATTTAAAGCCATTTTTAGTCTGTATATTATTAAAGACTTCTACTCCGCTTTTGGTAGGTTCGATTTGCCAATTTAAATCATTACTTAAATCCCCATCTCTTTTTAAAATTCCTTTATTCTTACCATCTTTTATCTTTTGTTTTATGGTAGCTGGTTTTAAGCTCTGCCATTTTCCATTAAAAATACTGCGTTCATTTTTAAAAGAGTCTATAATACTATTTCTTATGCTCTCACCAGCACCCGCCATAATGCTTTGCCCATGTTTATCCATATCTATTAATTTATCACAAGCTTTAAAAAAGTTTTCAAGCCCTTTTATTTCTATATATTCACTCATATTTTATCCATAAATTGTAGTGTTAATTTTGTTTTGTTCTTGCTTTCTTAAAGCGTCAAATACACTTTTTTGTATAGTATTTGCAAATTCTTGCATATTAAAATTGCCATCTTTAGTCGCTATGTTAAAAGTACCATTAACACTTATATTGATATTGCCATTATTAAAGCTTGGAGTATGGTTTATACTTTTTGTCTCAGCTAATTCATCTTTATAAGTATTTGTAGCAAAGACTTTTTCTTTGTTTTGTTCACTTTGGCTTATCTTAACTTCTTCATCATCTCCAAGCCCTACAAAATCAAGAGCATCTTTTATAAAGCCACTTATAGATGAGATCATATCTCCTACCCAAGAAAGCTTAGAAGCAAACCAATCAAATAAAGAACCAAAAATACTATAAAAGAAATCGCCAACACCTTGCCAAATAGAATTTAAAAACTCAGCTAATGGAGAAGCAACACTCATAATAATATCTTTAAAACTTGTAAATACAAGGGCACATTTATCAAATACTGCTTTAATGACATTGTATATAGGCTCCCAAACAGGTTTAAGCCATTCTATAAAAGATTTAAACCAAGACTTAACCTTATCCCAATTTGCAATAATAAGCCCAGTCACTATTGCAATGCCCGCTAAAATAAGACCAATGGGATTACTCATCATAGCCATGCTTAACACTCTAATACCAATAGCTACGGCTTTAAAAACTTTATTAAGCCCACCTAAAACAAAAGATAAGGCTTTAAGGGAGGTTGTGTAAATAGTAGTTGTGACGGTTTTTGCTTTTAAAGTAATATTAGATAATATACAAGAATTACGAAAAGCTAAAAGATGTATTCTTGTTTTAATCAAAGCACTTTTAAGTAAAATGGTGCAATCTTTAAGATAGTTTTTAGCAATAGCATAAGCTAAGACTGCAGGTTTGGCGAGCAAAAAAACTGTTGTAGCTGTAGCTACGATGGTACTAAGCACTGGAAATTTTGAAAGTAAGGTATCTACTATATCAATTACAAAGCTAAATCCTGAAGCGACTAATTTAACTACAGGGAGTAGAGCATCTGAAAATTTAATCGCCAAAGCACTTATATTATTTCCTAAAATTTTTAATATAGAAGCTGTAGTCTCACACTTATTAATAAGCTCTTTATCCATTGAACCTTTCTTCTCTTCTGAATTTGTCATCTTTAAAAGCTCTTGATAACGATCATAACCATTAACTAAAGTTGCCATAGCTCTAATCGTGCCACTATCATTGCCAAAAATATTAGTAATAACACCTATTTGAGACTCTTTATCAAGCGTTTTTATTCGTGAAAGTAAAATATTGATTGCTTCTTGCGAATTTCGATTTAAAGCTTTTTTCATAAACTCCCCGCTAAGACCTAATTGTGAAAAAGCTTCTTCTGCCTTAGCTCCTAAAGTATCAGCAGTTGAAAGTTTAGTAAACATGCTAGAAATAGCAGTCCCTGCAACTTCAGCTGGGATCTTTACTTCATCAAGCGTAGCAGCAAGAGCTGCCATGTTTTCTCTTTGAAGTCCTATAAGATTTCCCATTCCTCCAATTCTGCTCACAATATTTACTATATTTTTGGCATCACTTGAACCTTTATCAGCTAAATAGTTAATGCTATCACCTAAATCTTTAATGCCTTTAACATCGGTTTGAAGGTTTGCCATAAGACCACCTATGGCTTCTCCTGCTTCATTGGCACTCATCTCAAAAGCAACACCCATAGCAGTAGCAGTTTTACCAAACTCCAAAGCTTCTTTAGAGGCAAGACCAAGTTTTCCACCCTCTGCCACTATATTTGCAATTTCTTCTGCTGTCATAGGAAGTTTTTTGGATAAATCTAAAATATCTTGTTTTAAGCCTTCTAGTGTATGACCTTCACTAAGATCTGTTACTTTTTTTACATCAGCCATAGCACTTTCAAAATCAATACCAACTTTTATACTTTTCCCTACAATACCGCCACTTATTATATTTCCTAGAGAAAAAAGTTCATCTTGCAAACCTTTTCTTTGAGCTTTTAATTCCGCTCTTAAATTGGCATTGAGTTTAAGAGTGTTTAATTCTTTTTGCAATCCACTAATGCCGAGTTTAGTTTTTGCTGCTATTTTTTCTAAATTGCTAAAATCTTTAACTACCTTGCCAACGGCACTTGCGTTTTTAATCGCTAGTCCTAAAATAACACCAATTCCAATACTTCCAGCATTTTCCATATTCAACCCTTTTTAAGCGATTGTATTTTAAAATCTTTACTATGAAAGTTTTAAAATTTATTAACGATGATATAATTTCACATATTGCCTTATTATTAACAACGCTCATACCTGCTTTTTACATAAGCTATCAAAGTGCAAGTGATGGTTTTTTTAATATAATGGCTATTTTTATTTTTTCTTATTTTGCAAGCATTATCATAACTGCTATTTTAGTGATGATTATGCCACCCATTGCTTTATTGCTTATTTTACCCACTTGGCTAATTGCAATAAGTTTAGATTTTATTCTTTTTGCTATTTTAAAAATTTATTTTTTGAAAAATAAAACAATCAAAAACTCTTAGCCTTTAAAAATTCTTTTGAAATTGCTAAAGCTTCTTCAAACTCATCTAAGCTTAAATCTAAAACTTCATTTAATCCCCAATGCAAAGTATGACTTATAAGAGCTATAGCCTCTAAGCTATAACTCCTGCTTCTACCAAAAAATCTTTAAGAGCGTCCTGTAAAGCTTTAAAATCTTTAAGATTCAAATCTTCAATTTCACTTTCTTGCTTATTGGTAAGTGCAGCTATCATATAAATAGTTTGCTCCATTTCTTTTTCACTTTTATTAGTGGCGTTTTTTAATACACGCACATTTGGCTCTCTCATTTTTAATTCTTCGCCATTTTCAAGTTTGATTATTTTTTCTTTCATTTTTCTTTCCTTTTCCTAAAAACAAAGCAAAGCTTATGCTATTACTTTGCTATATAAAAGCCCTAAGGCAACTTTTTTATTTTTAAACACCGATTAATCAGTGTTTAAAGGGTTAAATTGCTTCTAACATCACTCATCATATCCACCCCATTTATCATTAAAATAGTGTTTTTATGATCGTAGGTAATGATTGGAATGTTATTTCTTCTTTGCATGTAAAAATGAACTGCCATTTTAATTTCAGCTTCCACCTCTTTTCCACTTTCATGATCGCTTTCACTTATGCTTATAAACTCTCCTAAAAACTCAGCACTAATACCATAGTTTTTTCCGCCTTTGTGAACACTTTCTCTAAATAATAAAGGAGCTTTAATCTCGCTAAAAGTAGTATGAAAGAAAGCCGCATAAAGCACAGGATCAACAACGGCTAATTTAAAGCTAATTTCTAAAGGCTTTAAAACCCCGCTACTATAATTTGCTCCTAAAACTCCTTTAGTTTCAATCATCTCTTGTTCTATGTCAGGCAATTTTAAATTTCTAACTACCCCAAGATAACCTTGTCCATCTATGTAAATGTTACCTTCTTGTATAACTTCACCAATCATTCTTTTCATTTTTAATCTCCTTTTAAAATTTATTAACTATCTGCACTAATAGTTTTAATCAAATCACTCGCCCATTCATCAGAGTAGATGAACTCTAAAGTGATTTGTTTAACGATTGGATTATTCATCATTTTTATATTTAGATAAAACTTACCAGCACTCACATTGGCATCTGTGTTTCTTTCTTCATCCCAGCTTACCTCATAGCCAATTAAAACCTTAGCTCCTTTTAAATCTCTTAGCAATTCTTCAATGCTGATTTTTATAAAATATAATTCACTTGCTTTTTTATCAATAGCTTTAAAAGCTGCTTTTTGTCCTGCTAGAGCTATGCGATCAAAGGTTCTTACACGAGCTAAATCTTGCCAAATCGTATCTTCATGGCTAGTTTCCCCACCCCAAGAGCGATAACCTTCACTTAAAATACAAGTTGAAATATGAGCGTTTCTTAGTCTTTCTGCATCACAATCAAAGCCATTGATAAACTCTATAAAATACTCTGTGCCAGTAACCCCATTCATCACTCTATTTGAGTAAGAATCACTAAAGCCATATTCTTTATCTCCATCTGTATGAGCTATTAAACCTGCGATGATAGGAGATTGTGGAACATAAGCGTATTTTCCTTGTGTATTTAAGATTTGAACCTGTGGCCAAGTGGCAATTAATCTTTTAGAGCTAAAAGCCTCCATTGTATTAATAGCTTCGCCAACATTTGTAGCGTAAAGATCCACAATAGCTGTGATATTCATAGAACTTGCCACACTTTCAAGCTTAGCCTTTACTCCTGCTTCATGTGAGTAATAAGGAGCAATGATTAAATCAGGACTAAAACCTGTTTTATGTTTGGCTTTTTTAAAGGCTTCTATGGCATTAACAATATTGGTTAAAGTGTTTTCACTTTCCTCGCTTTCTTCAAAAAAACTAATAATAATTACATTACTTACATTTTGTAGATTGATACATTCTAAAGTATCTAAAAGTCTAAAATCTTGTAAGTTATTTTCTTTGATTAAATCGTTTACAAATTCTTTTGCTTTGCTTACATTTGAAAAGGCAAAGATTGGAAAGCTATCCACGCTTTCATAACCAGCCTTTGTGTAAATCATTTCTTTACTTGCACCTTTTATAGCCCCAGCAATACCAATAGGCGTATCACTTTGCACTTTAATAGGACTTGC
>NZ_MJXN01000027.1:0-3534 GCF_001762815.1 Campylobacter sp. BCW_6465 | reverse complement strand
ATCAAACCAAACCACTTCAACCCCATCCATTCTAGGAACACATTCTTCTATGCAATTTAATTCCCAATAATCATCAGAATCTAAAAAGATAATATAATCAATATCAGGAGCTTTAAAATTTAAAAGTTCATCTTTATTTTTAAAGAAATTTGAACTTTTATATATTTTATAAATATTATAAGGATTATCTTCATTGTCTAGTTTAAATTCTACTAAGGAGTTTTCTTTTAATTCTTGGGTAATATTTTTAAAATCATATTCTTTACTAAAGAATTCTATGCCTACATTACGAGCTGAAGATAAACCCCCATTTTCCTTATCAAAAAGTATAAATCTTTCATCTTTTAAAGTATATTCTTTGGCTATATTGAGTGAGTTTTCATCTGTGCTACCATCATTTACAAGTACAACTTGTAAATTTTTATAAGTTTGATTAACAACACTATCTAAACATTCTCTTAAATATTTTTCTACATTATAGATTGGGATAACTACACCTACGGTTTTCATTGTTTTTTCCTTAGTTTCTTAAAATATTAAAATTTAGCAATTTAGCCCATTTCAAATCTTTTCCACATTCAATAACATTAGGATGTCCAACAAATGAAAGCAAAGGTATATCACTAACACAATCACTATATGCATAAGAATTCTTTAAATCAAATTCTTTTATATTAAACATATTTGAAAGTTTATATAATTTTCTTTCTTGCATCGTATGAATACCGTGTATATTACCTGTAAATTTATCATCAGAATTTTCCAAATCGATAGCTACTATATGCTCTATACCATAAATTTTAGCAAATTCTCTTATATAAATTTCAAATCCACCAGAAACTATAGCTACCACATGTCCTTGATCTTGGTGCCAAAATAATTTATTGATAACATTTTTATTTATATTATTTATTATATGATTATATAAAAATTCCTTTGCTGTATTTCTAACAATATCTACAGGGCAATCAATTAAAGCCTCATATCTAGGATATATTAAACCCAATTTATCAAATTTTTCTCTTCTTTCAGCATTTGCTTTATGAGTATAATAAGGATTTTTTTGTGCTACCAAAGGTAAAAATTTCTCTAAAGTTTGAAAATTTGTTATTGTTTCGCAAAAATCAAAAAGTGCAAATATCTTACCGCTCATAAAATTCCTTTAACTTATCAAGTAAATATCTCATTTGTTCTACAGTTCCTATTGTTATTCTACAGTATCCTGGAATAATATGATTATAATTTCTTATAAAAATTTTATTTTGCTTAAGATAATTAATAACTTCTTGCATATTTTTCATACTTAATAAAACAAAATTTGTTTCTGTTTGCTCACATGCTCTAATATCAAAAGCCTTAATATCTTTTAAAAATAATTTTCTAGAAGTAGTAACCTGTTCGACAAATTTATCAACATATTCCACATCTTTTAAAGCTGCTAAAGCAGCTATTTGAGATAACATAGAAATATTTTTAGAATTTCTAAGTTTATTTATTGATTTGATATTGTCAACATGTGAAATTACATACCCTATTCTAAAGCTAGCCAAAGCAAAAGCTTTGGAAAAAGTTCTAGTTATAATTAAATTCTTGCAATTTTTTACAAGATTTTGAACAGATTTTTTGCAAAATTCATAATAAGCCTCATCTACTAAAAACATTACCTTTGGATTATTAATAATAAGCTGTTCAAGTTTATTGTTATCATAACATAATCCTGTTGGATTGTTTGGATTGCAAATATATAAAAAATCAACTTTTTTTTGTTTTAAAAAGTTATTTAATTCATCAAAATCTAATTCAAAATTTTTATCTAACATAAAATTAATAGTTTTTATACCTACCCCATTAGCCCTAGCCCTAAAATTATCATATGTTGGAGATATAATACAGACGATAGAATTTTTTTCCAAAAATACATCTATAATATTTTCATGAGCTGCATCGGAACTTCCAAAGATTTCTATGTAATCTTCACTATCTTGTTTTGTATATAAAGATAAAGCTCTTAGAAGTTCTATATTTTTAGTATTAGGATACCAATTTAATTTACCGCTATTTAAAAATTGATAAATATGTTCGAAAACTTTTGGAGAAGGATTTATAGTTGCTTCATTCCAATCTAATTTTAAAACATTATCATAATTTTTAAAATTCCATATATCATGAGGGATAGACATGTAGGGCTTAAGATTTTGTATATTTTTATTTGGCAACATCTGACAACTTCCTTATATTCCATAATTTTCCAAGTTTTTTATCCCAACAATTAGGATTTAATTTCTCTCCAGCGGCACCATGTGTAAAAGTCAATTCACCAATATAAATTCTATTATCAATACAATACAGATCCACTCTAACATAATCAAACATTTTTGATAGCTTGAGAGAAATTTCAAACATTTTCTCAAATTCTGAAGGTCTATTTGGCAACTTATCTTTAGAAACTTCATAGGTAAAATTAAAAGGTGCTATATTCCAATTACTATCCATTATGAAACGTTGATAGTTATTAAATCTATCTGTTGTTACTTGAATATAATTATTATTAAGATTTTTATGATCAAAAATATGAAACTTATAAGTATCTGCCAATTTACCATTTTTATCTATCAATAATTCTTCTGCAAAAATTTTTGGTTTAATATCCTTATAATGCCATTCTCTAGATAAATAATAATAATTACTATGCAAATGATTATGCAATTTTTGCATGCTGCTAGAAAATAAATCTATATCTCTTAAAAATTTTATTTTATCTTCTACGATAACATAACCTCCGCAATCATGGTTAGTTTTTAACACAAATGATTCTGGAAGAATGTCAAAATCAATATCATAAATATCATCATATATGGCGTATAGTTTTGGTAAATATTCACAAATATTTGTATTTAAAATTTGATCTTGTATCTTATCTATATCTTGAAAAAGAACTGAATCATTATCAAAAATATTACTCTCATCAAATTGAGATAATATTTGTTGAACAAAAATTCTCATCTTTAATTTATCTGCTAAAAAAGTATATAAAGGACTTCTATCATAAAGCATTCTAAAAACTAATTTTTCATTAAAGGTCTGTGGATGTTTAAAATCTGGTATATAATTAAAAATTGCCTTGTGTCTTTCTTTAAAAAAAACTTCATCCTCTTCTAAGTTACATTCCTTACTCGTAAGAGTAACTTTAGTCCTTTTTTTCACTCCCTTAGCTAAAAAAGGAAATCTAAACAAACCACCTTTATGCCAAGTTTTAAAAGATTCTAATAAAATTTTTCCTAGTTTATAAGATAAGTGTTCTTTATACTTTAAAGCTTCTTGGTAATCTGGATAATTTTCTAAAGGGGGTAGTTTTAAAGTTGGATCTTTTTTTATTTTTTGATAATATATTTTTTGATCTTGTTTGTAATTTAAAAATACTGATAACAAATATATTGGCATGAATAGAATACCAATAATACTTTTAGAATTAATAATCATAGTTTGACCTAATTTATAACAAAGCTGATTTTGAATTCTTTGTTTAGCTGTGCC
>NZ_MJXN01000026.1:0-1444 GCF_001762815.1 Campylobacter sp. BCW_6465 | reverse complement strand
GTAGTTATCCCAATCTATAATGTAGAAAAATATTTAAGAGAATGTTTAGATAGTGTTGTTAATCAAACTTATAAAAATTTACAAGTTGTACTTGTAAATGATGGTAGCACAGATGAAAACTCACTCAATATAGCCAAAGAATATACTTTAAAAGATGAAAGATTTATACTTTTTGATAAGGAAAATGGGGGTTTATCTTCAGCTCGTAATGTAGGCATAGAATTCTTTAGTAAAGAATATGATTTTAAAAATATTACCCAAGAATTAAAAGAAAACTCCTTAGTAGAATTTAAACTAGACAATGAAGATAATCCTTATAATATTTATAAAATATATAAAAGTTCAAATTTCTTTAAAAATAAAGATGAACTTTTAAATTTTAAAGCTCCTGATATTGATTATATTATCTTTTTAGATTCTGATGATTATTGGGAATTAAATTGCATAGAAGAATGTGTTCCTAGAATGGATGGGGTTGAAGTGGTTTGGTTTGATTATAATAAAATTTATGAAAAAGATTGCTTGGAAAAAAAAGATGAGTGGACTTGGTTTAATTGTTATAATATGGGAATAAAAAAAGATATAATCATATCTGATGAATGGTTGGATAAATATTGCAATATTCAAACTTTCGCTTTTGTTTGGAGTGGGATGATTGCTTTTAATTACTTGAGCAATCAAAAGATAAAATTTTTAGATTATATTTTTCATCAAGATGTTTATTTTGGCTTTATGGTATTTTTTAAAAGCAATAAAATATCTCTATTAAATAAAAAAATAATAAATTATCGAATTAGAAGCAATGCTACAACCTTGAGGCAGAGTAAAATAGGTGAACAAATAATTTTACCCAAATATCTTGATTTTTTGTCTAAATTTTATAATAAAAATGAAGATGCTAAAAAATATTACAGTCTTTTTAGTTGGAGTAAAATGGTTGAAAAAGCTATAGAAGACAGTTTTTATGATGAAAAGAATATTATAATAAATTATTTTTTGCCTTCTTTATGTATGCAACTTTTTCAAAAAGATATCAATAAAAATCTCGATCCGCTAAATATTGGAATTTATATAAATTTTTCTAAAGTAATATTTAAGATGTTTCGTTTAAAGCATCAAAATATTATTTTTAACACCAATTTATATGGCACAGCTAAACAAAGAATTCAAAATCAGCTTTGTTATAAATTAGGTCAAACTATGATTATTAATTCTAAAAGTATTATTGGTATTCTATTCATGCCAATATATTTGTTATCAGTATTTTTAAATTACAAACAAGATCAAAAAATATATTATCAAAAAATAAAAAAAGATCCAACTTTAAAACTACCCCCTTTAGAAAATTATCCAGATTACCAAGAAGCTTTAAAGTATAAAGAACACTTATCTTATAAACTAGGAAAAATTTTATTAGAATCTTTTAAAACTTGGCATAAAGGTG
>NZ_MJXN01000025.1:0-108898 GCF_001762815.1 Campylobacter sp. BCW_6465 | reverse complement strand
CCAAAACGGAACAGATCTTGCTTATATTATTTTAATATATTTAGGTTGAAGGCAGAAAAATCTAAATTAAGGAATTAATATGAGTATCTTTAGCATCAATGATAACTCAAACTATAATTCTATACTTTCACAAAGTAAAGCTAATAAAGAAAGTAAAGAAAATTCTAAAATAAGTTTTGCTAATGCTTTTTTAAAACAAAATGCCAGCAAGTTAAGTGATATAGAAAGTAAAAATTCACAAACTCTAGCAAGAAGTGAAATATTAAATTCTACTAATACAACAAATACTAGCAATAATACTAATTTTAGTATAAGTAGTAAGACAAGTTCTCCTAATTATGATATATCAAGTGAATTTAAAAACTCTATTTATACTCTAAAATACAAACAAGCAGATATAAGTAATAATACAGCCTATGGTTATAGTGTAGATAAAGATGGTGATTTTAACAAAGCCGCAGGATTGCCTGAAGATTTTAAGATACATAAATCTACTTTGGATGAGATATATAACTTTAATGAAGCACAATATCAAGATATAAGAGAACAGCTAGGAATTTCTCGCTATTTTACCAATATCGATATGGCTGATACCATAAAACAATATTATAATCAATTTAATCAAATTGTTAATCATACTTTTAATGATACCAATAAAACAAGTTTCACTGAAGCAGATATAAATTCTATGCCTAAGGGTTATGCTATAAATGGTGGATTTTAATGATCCAAGCAATAGAATGAATATCACTCACCTAAGAGATTTTTCAAATTCTTCTATTACAAATATTTATCAAACCCCTGAACAAATGAAAGAAGCTGAAAGTTTATATATACAATCAGGATCTTTAATAGATGGCATAAATGGACATAGTTTTGGTTTATCTTTGGAAGAAATCAAAAATGTTTCTAAAGGTGAAGATTGGCAATTTAATCCTGATATGTCAGTTTATCCAAAAAATGAAGATGGAAGTTATTCTAAAGAAGCTTTGTTTATGAGTTTTTTAAAATCATATGGTAGCGGACAACCCGTTGAGAGTTCAGAAACTACACTTAACCCAAAAGTAGAAGCTTACAATAGGGCTATGGCTAAAGAAAGTTTTAATGGTGATAGCATTGCTTTAAATGACATCATGACAGGCAAAGTGGATTTTGCGGTTTATTAAAAGGTTATGCACAAGATGGCTGGCTTGATGCAGATATATATGCAATGGAAAAAGGAGTTGCTTGGCAAAATACAAGCATAGGTTATGGTGGAGCTTGGTTTGATAATCAGTTTAATCAAGCAAAAGCTAATGGCTGGAAAGCAAGTAACCAAAGTATAGACTCTTATGTTAATTCTATAATGGATAGATTAAATAATCTTATAGGGCAGACTAGGGTTTAAAGGTTTTAATTTTTTAAGTTTAAAACAAATTGCTAATAACAAAATAAGATAAAATTAGTATAATTTTTTACAAAAAATTTGAAAGGAAATTATGAAAAAAATTATTTTGATTTTTATCTCTTTTTTTGCTTTAAATTTGAGTGCAAAAGATTTGGTTGTAGGAATGGAGCTTGGATATCCGCCTTTTGAAATGAGCGATAAAACAGGCAAAGCAAGTGGAATTAGCGTGGATTTTTTAGAAGCTTTTGCAAAGAAAAACGGCTATAAACTTGTAGTAAAAAATATCGCTTGGGATGGTTTAATACCTGCTTTAAAAACAGCCAAGATAGATCTTATAATGTCTTCTATGACAATTACCGATGAGAGAAAGAAAGTGGTGGATTTTAGCATTCCTTATGCTAAGGCAAATTTGGCTATTTTAACTCCTTTGAACTCTGATATTACAAATATCAAAGATTTAGATAAAAAGGGCAAAGTTTTGGCTTTAAAGCGTGGTTCTACAGGGCATTTATATGCGGTTAAAAATTTAAAAAATGCAACTATTAATTTATTTGATAAAGAAAATGCTGCTATTTTGGAAGTGATTCAAGGCAAGGCTGATGGATTTTTTTATGATCAACTTACGATTTATCGCACTTGGCAAAAACATCAAGATACAACTAGAGCCATTTTGGCACCTTTTCAAGAAAATCCTGAGTTTTGGGGTATAGCAGTGCAAAAAGGTAATGCAGAACTTAAAAAAGAGCTTGATGAATTTATTGCAGAAAGCAAAAAAGATGGGCTTTTTGATTCTTTAGGAGAAAAATATCTTAAAGATGTTAAAGATACTTTTAAAAAGAATAATTTAGAATTCTTTTTCTAAGAAGGATTTTCCTTCTTAGGTTACAAAGCTTTCCACAAGCCTTTGCACTAGCAAATTCCATCCATCCACTAATACAAAAATCAAGAGTTTAAAAGGTAAAGAGATCATAGTAGGAGGTAGCATCATCATACCCATAGCCATTAAAACTGAGCTTACAACCATATCTATGACTAAAAAGGGTAGGTAGATTAAAAATCCTATTTCAAAAGCGGTTTTAAGCTCTGAAATCATAAAAGCAGGAACTAAAACCGTAAGGGGAACATCATCTATGGTTTTGGGATTGGGTAGATTGCGTATGCGATAAAAAAGGGCTAAATCTTTTTCGCGAGTATTTTTAAGCATAAAATCTTTAAAAGGCTTTGCTCCTTTTATAAAAGCCTCTTCATAGCCTATTTTTTCTGCTAAATAAGGTTTTATACCTTCATTATAGGATTTTGTAGCTACAGGTTCCATGATAAAAAAAGTTAAAATTAAAGCCAAGGTTACTAAAATAGTGTTAGGTGGCATACTTTGCGTCCCCATAGCTTGTCGCAAAAATGAAAATACCACAATAAGACGCAAGAAAGAAGTCATAACAAAAACTATACTTGGAGCGAGCGCAAGTATGGTTAAAACAATCACTATATTTAAAGTAGTAACAAGCTGATTAGGCGTATTGGGTGCACTTAAGCTTAAATTTACTGTAGGGATAGTTGCTTCAGCAGCAAATAAGCTCATGCTTAAAAGTAAAAATAATAATATTTTTTTCAAAATTTAAAAACCTTTTTTGTTTTTTATTAAAGAAATTTAAATTTTATCTTTTGATGACTAAAAACTAGTTTAAGGGTATTAGGATTTTAACTTTAAACTGCTAAAATAGTCTTTTAGACTTCTTAATAACAAAGGTAAAAAATGAAAACTTCTATTTTGATTTTAGCGGCAGGATTGGGCACTAGAATGAAATCACAAAAGCCAAAGGTTTTGCAAGAGCTTTGTCAAAAAAGTGTGATTTTACACATTTTAAAAAAGGCTTTTGCTTTAAGTGATGATGTAAGTGTAGTTTTATCGCATCAAAAAGAACGCGTTGAAAAAGAAATTTTAGAACATTTTCCAAAAACACAAATTTTAGAGCAAGACTTGCAAAATTATCCAGGAACTGCAGGAGCTTTAAGGGGGTTTGAGCCTAAAAATGAAAGAGTGTTGATTCTTTGTGGCGATATGCCTTTAGTTGAGCAAACAAGTTTGGAAGCTTTGTTAGGTAATAATGCAAAATTAAATCTAGCAGTTTTTAAAGCAAGAGATCCTAAAAGTTATGGTAGGGTGGTGATAAAAAACGATAGCGTTGAAAAAATTGTTGAATTTAAAGATGCAAATACACAAGAAAAAGAGATAAATACTTGCAATGCTGGGGTTTATGTGATTGAATCGAGACTTTTAAAAGAGCTTTTACCTTTGATTGATAACAATAATGCGGCAAAAGAGTATTATTTAACCGACATTGTAAAACTAGCAAAAGAAAAAGATGTGATGATTAAAGCGGTTTTTGTAGATGAAGATGAATTTATGGGGATTAATGATAAATTTGAACTCAGTATAGCTGAAAATTTCATGCAAGAAAAAATTAAAAAATACTGGATGCAACAGGGTGTGATTTTTCATTTACCGCAAAGCACTTTTATAGGTGCAGATGTTGAATTTGTAGGTGAATGCGAAGTATATGAAAATGTAAGGATAGAGGGTAAAAGTAAGATTATAAACTCTATCATTAAAAGCTCAAGTGTGATAGAAAATTCCATCGTAGAAAATAGCGATGTAGGGCCTTTGGCACATTTGCGTCCAAATTGTGAGTTAAAAAACACTCATATAGGAAATTTTGTAGAATGTAAAAATGCAAAGTTAAATACCGTAAAAGCAGGACATTTGAGCTATTTAGGAGATTGTGAGATAGATAGTGGAACTAATATAGGCTGTGGGACTATTACATGCAATTATGATGGGGTAAAAAAGCATAAAACCATCATAGGAAAAAATGTTTTTGTAGGTTCTGATACGCAATTTATCGCGCCTGTAAAAATCGAAGATGAAGTGATCATAGCAGCAGGAAGCACGGTAGGTATCAATGTAGAAAAAGGTGCTTTGTTTATCAATAGAGCAGAGCATAAGATGATAAAAGATTATTATTACAAAAAATTTCAAAAATGAAAACCATACTTTTGGCTATTAGTGGCAGTATAGCTTTTTATAAATCTTACGAGCTTATTTCTTTGTTTAAAAAAGAAGGCTTTAGGGTAAAAGTTTTGCTTTCTAATGGTTTGTTAAAATTTGCTAGCAAAATGAGTTTTGAAGCCTTGGCTGATGAGATTTTATGCGAGGAAAATGAAAGTTGGCAAAACTCAAACAATCACATAGTTTTTAGCAAGGATGTAGACCTTGTTTTGTTTGCCCCTGCAAGTGTTAATTCTATCAATAAACTTGCTTTTGGTATAGCGGATAATCTTTTTATCCAAACCTTAATCGCAGCAAATAAACCTCTTATCATAGCTCCTGCGGCAAATACAAATATGTTTCATCATTTTAGCACGCAAAATTCTTTAAAGATACTTAAAGAAAATAAAGCTTCGATTATAGAGCCTATTTGTAAAGTTTTAGCTTGTAAAGATGAAGGCGTAGGAGCCTTAGCTGAAGTTAAGGATATTTTTAATATCACCAAAAGAGAGCTTTTAAAAGAAAAGTTTTGGTGTGATAAAAGTGTAGTTATCACAGGTGGTGGCACAAAAGAAAAGATCGATGATGTGCGTTGTGTGAGTAATTTTTCAAGTGGAAAAATGGCAAAAGCCATAGCTGATGCTTTTTATTTTTTAGGAGCTAGGGTAAAACTTTTAAGCTCTGTGGAATTTGATACGCCTTATGAGCTTTGCAAATTTGAAAGTTCTAAGGAACTAAAAGAGCTTTTGGATAAAAATTTAAGTCATGACTTTTTGATTATGACGGCTGCAGTGAGTGATTTTATCCCTCAAAGTGTAAAAGGAAAAATTAAAAAAAATGAGCATTTACAGGGTTTAAACTTGCATCTATCTTTAAATGAAGATTTGCTTAAAACTTGCAAATTTCAAGGCAAAAAGATAGGTTTTAAGATGGAATTTGATTCTCAAAATGCCTTAGAAAATGCGAAAAAATCTTTAAAAGATAAGCAACTTGATATGGTTTGCCTTAATATCATTGGTCAAAAAAATTATTTTGGAAGCTATCAAAATGAACTTTATTTTATCACTTTCAACAATGAAAATAAAAGCACCTTGCAAAGCAAAGAAAAATTGGCATTTGAATTAGTAAAATGGTGTGAAAAATTATGAGTATGATTAATTCTACCTTGCCTATACAAATGAAAGTTTTGGCTAAATCAGGCTATGGACACTATACGCTTTTGTTAAATCACAAAAAGATTCAAACCAAAAGCATGATAGAGCTTGAAATTGGCGCTGAATATTTAGCCGAACTTTATATGCAAAATGGTGGAGTTATACAATTTAAACATCTTTCAAAGCGTCCTAATTTCAAACCTTTTGAAGAGGGATTGGCTTTAATAATCGCTATTTTAGAGGATAAAATTTCTTATAAAAAATTCATCATACAAAATCTTTTAGATTGTAAAGATATAGAGCGTTATCAGATATTAAAAGAAATGCTTTTTGCAAGTTTTGAAAATATTTATCATATTCCTTTTATCTTTGAAAATAAATCTTGCTTGTTTCAAATGCGTAAAAGAGCAAAATATTTAGAAATTTACTTATATTTTAGTGTTTTTGGAGCTTTGAAAATTTTAATAGATTTACAAGGTGTTAGCGTTTTTACACCTTTTGCCAAGGTACAAAAATTTTTAAACGAACATTTAGATTTTAATGTATCGCAAGAAAACAAGATTGAACCTTTGTTTGTTTTCAAAAGGCTTTTTGATTTTAAAGGATGAAAAATGAATGAATTAAAACACCTTGCTGTTGTTATGGATGGTAATAGGCGCTGGGCTAGGGCTAAGGGTTTTTTGGCAAAACTTGGATATTCCCAAGGAGTCAAAACTATGCAAAAATTGATGGAAGTTTGCATGGAAGAAAATATTTCAAATTTAAGCCTTTTTGCTTTTAGTACGGAAAATTGGAAGCGCCCTAAAGATGAAATTGATTTTATTTTTGAACTTTTAGATCGTTGTTTGGATGAAGCTTTAGAAAAATTTGAAAAAAATAATGTGCGTTTAAGAGCTATAGGTGATTTATCGCGTTTGGAAGATAAAGTAAGAGAAAAAATTACCTTAGTTGAAGAAAAAACAAAGCATTGTGACGCACTTTGTGTTAATTTGGCTATAAGTTATGGTGCAAGAGATGAAATTATAAGAGCTGCTAAGCGTGTGATCGAAAAAAAACTTGAGCTAAATGAAGAAAATTTAACGCAAAATTTAGATTTACCTTTAGATGTGGATTTGATGCTTCGCGTTGGAAATGCTAAAAGACTTTCAAATTTCTTACTTTGGCAGTGTTCATATGCTGAAATTTATTTTAGTGAAACTTTATTTCCATCTCTTACCAAGAGAGAATTTAAAAGGATTATTAAAGAATTTAGAAATAGAGAAAGAACTTTTGGAAAATGATACTTTTCATAATAATTCTAGGGGCTTGTTTGGGTTCTTTTTGCACAAGTTTGGCAAGTAGGATAATTGAAAAAAAGCCTTTTTTTATCTCGCGCTCTTTTTGTTTTTCTTGTGATGCAAAATTAAAATACTATGAAATTATTCCTATTTTTTCTTATATTTTTTTAAAGGCAAAATGTCAAACTTGCAAATGTCATTTGCCTATTTCTTTATTAATCAATGAAATTTTAGGCATAATTTTGCTTATTTTGGTTTATTTTTTAAGTCAAAATTTTTATGATTTTTTATTTTTATCTCTATTTTTATTTAATCTTTTCTTGCTTTCTTTAATTGATATTAAACTCAAAGCCGTACCACAAATCTTACTTTGGAGTGCTTTTTTATTTGCTTTTTTTTACGCCTTTAGGGAAAGTGAAATTTTACATTTTTTGATTTTTAAAGAGTTTAGCAGAGGTTTTTTACTAAATGCTTTTAGTTTTGGAGGATTTGTTTTTTTATTAAAAAGTTTAGTTTTTTTTCTAATGAATTTCCAAAAAAAAGATGAAATTTTAGAAAATTTGGGTGATGCTGATATTATCATTATGTCTTGTATAGGTGGAATTTTAGGTTTTGAGTATGGATTTTTAGTATTATTTATAGCTTCTATTTTAACTTTGCCTTTTTTTATTTTTTTTAAAATTAAAGCAATAAAAGAGCGAGAACTTGCTATGATACCCTTTTTAAATATCGCTTTTGTGGCAGTTTTATTTTATAAAAACTTAGGATTATTCTAATGAAGCTTAGTTTAAGATATGTTTTAAATCAATTTTTAAGTACGAATTTGTCTATATTTTTCGTACTTTTTGCTATTGTATCTATGGTGTTTTTTATTCAACTTGCAAAACTTACTTCAAGCATAGAGATTAGTTTTTTGGATCTTTTAAAGCTTTATGGATTTATGTTGCCTAGAATTTTAATTTTTACCTTGCCTATATCTTTTTTCATTTCTTTAACTTTGGCTTTGTTTAGACTTTCTAAGGAAAATGAAAGCATAGTACTTTTTACTTTGGGATTTTCACCAATGATTTTGGCAAAATTTTTCCTTAAAATTGCAAGCTTGATTAGTGCTTTTATGCTTGTTGTGGCTTTGGTAATGATACCTATAGTATTTGAGCTTCAGGATAACTTTGTAAACTATAAAAGCACTCAAGTGAAATTTAACTACAAAACAGGAGAATTTGGACAAAAATTTTTAGACTGGATGATTTTTATAGAAAAACAAGATAGTGATAAGTATGAAAACATAATTATGTATCGCCCTAAACATAAAGCTGATGATAAAGAACAGCTTATCATAGCCAAAGAAGCGCATGTGCAAAGAAAAGACGATAGCTTTGCTTTTAGCTTAAATCAAGGCAAAATGTATAATTTTGAGCAAGGTCAAAGTATTTTTAGTGGAGAATTTGACACTTTAGTAGTAAATACTCAGTTTAATACAGACAATCTTCAAACAAAGAAATTTTATGAATACTGGAATGATTTAAACGAAAATCCACAAAGAGCAAGAGAATTTGTGATTTATACAACTATAGCCTTGTTTCCACTTGCTAGTACGCTTTTTGCACTTTGTTTTGGTTTGGTTACTTATCGTTATGAAAAAGGCTATGTGTATTTAGGTATGTTTGGAGTGATTGCTATATATTTTGGACTTTTAAGTTCTTTTTCTCAACCTCCAATTTTGGCTTGCCTTGGAATTTTTTCTTTAAGTTTATTTGTTTCGGCTTATTGTTTTAAGAAAATGATTTTGAGTCGTTATTGATGAAAATAAAAATTATATTTTCTTATGATGGCTCTGCTTTTTTAGGTTCTGCTACTCAGCCTCATAAAAAAGGTGTTCAAGATGCTTTAAGTGGGGTCTTATCGCATTTGGGTATTTTTTCACCTCTTTTGATGGCTTCTCGTACGGATAAAGGAGTACATGCAAGCTATGCTGTAGCTAGTGTAGAATGTGGAGATCATTTTGTAAATTTAGAATATCTTCAAAAACAACTTAATAAATTTTCCCATCCTTTTATCCATATCAAAAAAATTGAAAAAGTAAAAGATGATTTTGAGGTAAGATTTGATGTAAAAAGTAGAGAATACCGCTATATATTTTCTCACTCTTCTTATAGTCCTTTTATGGCTTCTTATGTACATTTTTATCCTAAATTTGACCTAGGTAAAGCTAATGAGCTTTTGGGTTTTTTTGTAGGAAAAAAGGATTTAAAGTTTTTTTGTAAAAGTGGAGGGGATAATAAAACGACTTTAAGAGAAATTTTTATTGCTAGAGCTTATGCTTATAAAGATTTTAGCATTTTTCATTTTAAAGCTAATGGTTTTTTAAGAGGGCAAATTAGATTAAGCGTAGCAAGCGTTTTAAAGGTTTTAGAAGGAAAAATGAGTGAAAAAGAACTCAAAGAACAGATTGAGGCTAAAAAGCAATACAATCACTTTTTAGCACCGCCAAATGGGCTTTATTTAAGCCGTATATGTTATTAAAAACTTTCATAGAAATTAAACGCCTTTTGGGTTAAAATTTTTCTTATTTCTTCTTGATGTTCTTTGCCTTTGGTTTCTAGGGTAATTGAAATCATCGCATCGCCATAATCAAGCTTGGTGGAAAATCTATCATAGTCGATTTTTACTATATTTGCATTGGCTATTTTTAAGCTGTCTGTAAGGTGTAATAATGCCCCAGGTTTATCTACTAAAGTAACATGAATTTGCATTTTTCTGTAAGATTTAAATAAACCTTTTTCTATGATGATATTTAGCATTTGTGCATCGATATTGCCTCCGCTTAAAACTACGCCAATTTTTTTATGATTTTGTGTATTTATTTTTTGATGAAGTAGGGTGGCTACACTCGCAGCTCCTGCGCCTTCAACTATGATTTTATGTTTTTCAAGTAAAAACAATACCGCATTAGCGATTTCTTCATCATCAACTTGGATAAAATCATCTACGCATTCTAAAATAATATTAAAATTAATAGGATTTGCATCACGCACAGCAATACCATCGGCTATAGTGCGTACGCTTTTTGCATTTTTGATTTTTTTAGCATGAAAACTTTCATACATTGCAGGAGCTCCTTTGGCTCCAACGCCGATGATTTTAATGTTTGGATTGATTTGTTTAGCTGCACTTGCGATACCACTTATAAGTCCTCCACCTCCAACAGGTGCGATAATCATATCAAGATCACTTATTTCATCAAGCATTTCAAGCATCAAAGTTCCTTGTCCTGCCATTACAAATTCATCTTCAAAAGGATGGATAAAACTAAGATTATTTTCTTTAGCATAAGAGGTTGCAAAAGTATAGGATTCATCAAAATTATCCCCTTTGAGTATCACCTCTGCTCCTAAGGCTTTTGTAGCAGAAACTTTTAAGAGCGGAGTGGATTCTGGCATTACAATAACCGCTTTAATGCCAAATTTTTTTGCACTAATGGCCACGCCTTGAGCATGGTTTCCCGCACTTGCGGCAATGACTCCATGTTGTTTTTGTTCAGCGCTAAGATTGGCTATTTTATTATAAGCTCCACGAATTTTATAAGCACCTGTAATTTGTAAATTTTCATTTTTAAGATAAATCTCACTTTGACAAATATCACTTAAAAAAGAAGAGTATATGAAAGGAGTTTTGTTTACAAACCCTGAAATTTGTTGTTTTGCTTTGTAAATTTTATTAAGCTCTAACACTATTTTTCCTTTGTTTTAAAATACGGATATTCTAGCATAATGCAACGATTTTGTATAAAATTTATATCTAATTTTTTACATTCTTCTTTGGCTGTTTCATTACTAATACCAAGTTGAAGCCATAGGTTTTTAATATTTTTTTCAACAAGCTTAGGAAGAATTTCTAGTGCCGCTTCGCCTTTTCTAAAAAGTATAAGTGTATCGATTTTTTCTTCTATTTGATCTAAATTTCTATAAACTTTTTCATTTAAAATAAACTCTTCTTTAGGATAAATAGGAAAAATTTTATAATTTTTTCTTTGTAAAAATTCTGCTACCCTATAAGAAGCTTTTGTCTTATCTGGACTTAAAGCAAATATGGCAATATTTTTACTTGTATTTATAATATAAGAGATAGTTTCTTTTTCATTCATTATTAACCTTTGTTTTGGTATTTTATCTTAAATGATTAAAAAATTAACTAAAGTGAATTCAAAAAATGAAAAAAGTGTTATAATATAGCAAATTCCGAAGTTTAATAAGGAGGGAAAAATGGAAGAATTTTATCCATATACTTTAACAATCCATCTTCTTTGTGCTATTTTGTTTATAGGTTATTTGTTTGTTGATGTATTTGTTTTGGGCGTAGTTAAAAAGAAAAATCCTAATTTTGACAAAAGTCTTTTTAGTGCTACTGGGGTTAAAATAATGCCTTTTGTGGTTCTTTTGCTTTTTTTAAGCGGAGGTGCTTTGGCAGGTTTTCATTTTAAACCTTTAAATTTACTTTTTGCTATAAAAATTATTTTGGCTTTTGGAATTTTATCTTTAGTTGTTTTTTCTTTATTTTGTCATTTTATATTAAAGAAGAAAAACCCGCTTGGTGCTTTTATCCATCCTTTTGTATTTGTGCTTTGTATCGCGATAGTAATACTGGCTAAATTAATGAATTATTTTTTTATACCTTGCTAAGAAATACTCCACATTCAAGATGTGGAGTATTGGCAAATTGATCAAAAAGAGCAAACTCTTCCACTCTATGTGTTAGACTTAATTCTTTTAAATTTTCTTTTAAAGTGATAGGATTGCAAGAAATATAAATAATATTTTCATATTTTTTTATTAAGTCAATTACGCTTTTATCAAGTCCTGCACGGGGTGGATCAACTAAAACATGAGAGAAATTAAAATCATCTAATCGAATATCTTTTAAACGAAAAAATTCTCTTTCTTTTTTGATAGCAAGACTTAATTCTTCGCTTGAAAGTCTTGCAAAGTGGATATTTGTTGTATTGTTAAGCTCGCAATTTTTTAAAGCAAAATTAATATTGCTTTTTGAAATTTCAGTGGCTAAAATTTTAAAAAAGAATGGTGCTAAAGCTAAAGTAAAATTTCCATATCCACAGTAAAGCTCAAGTAAATCCATTCTTTTTTGAGTGCTTAAAATTTCACATACCCAAGTAATCATTTTTTCATTTATAGCAGTATTAGGCTGAATAAAACAATCGTTGTTAAATTCATAAAATATTTTTCTATCTTGAATATTTAAAGTTTGTCTTAGATTTTCTGTTTTAAAAATAAGTTTTTTGCCTTTACTTCTTGCTATAAGGTTGATATGAAGAATATTGCTTAAATTTTCTAAATTTGACTTTATATCTTCTATATTTTTATGATAAAGTAAAGTTATGCTAAGTTCTTGCTTTGTGGTTAAAAACTCCACGCCAAAAAGTTTTTCTTTTAATTTGCTATCTTGACGCAAGCATTCTAGAAGTTTTGGCATAAAAGCGCAAATTTTTTCATCAGCAAAATCTAAATATTCTATAATGTACTTTTTTTTGCTTTTTGGATCAAACATTGCATAAAAAAGAGTATCATTTTCATGATAAAATGAAAGTTCAACTCTTGTACGATAATGTTTATCTTTTGAGGCAAAAAGTTTAAATTCCTTTGTATAAAATTCTTTAAAATATTTTTTTATGAAAGAGTGTTTTTCATCTAAAGTAAGAAAATTTCCAAAATTTTCAAGACTCATGGAACTTTCTTTCCGATGAGTCTTAGTAAAAGCGCAATAAGTATAAAATTTAAAGGCAAGACAAACCAAACGCTAAGTCCTAAAGATACAGGAATATATCCAGCGATTAAAGAAATACCACAGATAAATAGAGCATAAGGAATTTGTGTTCTTACATGCTCCATATGATCGCATTTTGCACTCATAGATGAAAGGATTACATTATCTGAAATTGGTGAGCAATGGTTTCCAAAAATCGCACCTGTTAAAACGCAGCTTATATTAATGACCATATAATGATGCATAGCATTTGCATCCATACCATTGATTTTGGCGATTTCATGAGCTAAAGGCACAGCCAAAGGCATTAAAATCCCCATAGTTCCATAGCTTGTTCCTATGGCAAAAGAAATGGCTGAAGCAAAAGCAAAAATAGTAGCAGGTAAAATAAACTCAGGCAATTTATCTGCAAGTAGACTGGTGATAAATAAAGAAGTTCCTAGATCTTTTATTATACTTGAAAGCGACCAAGCAAATAAAAGTAAGACTATAGTAAAAATCATGGTTTTCCAGCCATATATCCAAGTTTCTACCGCTTCTTTAAGATTGAAAATTTTACGACGCACCCCGATAAAAATCGCTACAATAGCAGCAAACAAAGCAGCTTGGAATAACACCACAGAAGAATCAGCATTTCCAAAAGCAGCCCTAAAAGTTTCAAAAGACAAAGGATTGGCATTTGCTTTTGCAAGTTCTTCGCCTTCTAAAGTACTAAGTCCATTAAAATAAAATCCTAATATAGCTAAAATGATTAAAGTAAAAATAGGAATAATAGCATCAAAAGCACGAATTTTAATACCTTCTTTTGGTGCTAAAAACTGATCTTCTAATTCAGCAGTATCTAGTGTGCCTGATTTAGGTAGAGGAGCAATTTGCCCTGTGGTTCTTGCACGCACTTCAGCCTTGTACATAGAACCAAACTCACGCCCCATGATTGCAGTCATGATTACAAAAAAAAGCATGAAGATATTATAAAAACGATAAGGTATGGTTTCGACAAAAATTCCAAAAGCACTAATATCGCTAATGCCTATGTGTTCATAAGCGGTTTTAATTAAGGAAACTTCTAAGCCTATCCAAGTAGAAATTACAGCTATTCCTGCTACGGGAGCGGCAGTAGAATCGATAATAAAGGCAAATTTTTCACGAGAAATTTTAAATTTATCCGTCAAAGGACGCATAATTGGACCTACGATCAGTAAATTAGCATAATCATCAAAAAATATTAAAAGCCCTAAAAACCAAGTATTAACTTGAGCTGATACAGCTGATTTGGCTCTTTTGGCAAATTTTAATGCTACAGCTTTTGCACCACCCATTTTTGTGATAAGCGCCACAAGACCACCTATACAAAGAATTTGTAAAATGATTCCCGCATTTACTGGATCAGAAGTTGAACCTAAGATATAAGAAATAATCTTTGAAAAAGATTCTACTGCAGTATTATAAAAATTTACAAAAGCTAAATGTTGTGCTTTGAAAATATTTGCAGAAAGGCTAAGTAGAAAAGTTCCACTTAAAACTCCAGCAAAGAGTGACAAAATAACATCTTTTGTGATAAAGGCTAAAGCAATAGCAACTAAAGGTGGTATAAGCGTAAAAACTCCAAATAAATTAGCATTTGCAGCTGCTTCTGAGGAGTTTGCAAATGCAACTAAAGGTAAAAACAATAAAACTAAAAATTTATTCATTCATCTCTTTCTATATAAAATCCATTCCAAGTTTGTGTTACCGGCATAAGCTCGATTTCATTAACATTAATATGGCTTGGTAGGTTAATAATAGACATTACCACTTTGGCAATATCATTAGCACTGATAAATTGCGTATTTTCATACACTGCATCAGCTTTTTGGATATCTCCTTTAAAACGCACTTCACTAAATTCAGTTTTGCAAAGTCCTGGAGCAATGTTTGTTACTTTGATATTGCTTCCTCTAAGATCATTTCTTAAGGCCAATGAAAATTGTCCTACAAAGGCTTTGGTTCCACAATACACATTGCCTCCAAAATAAGGATTGCGTCCTGCAACCGAACCTAAGTTAAAAATATAAGCATTTTTTTGTTTACGAAGTATAGGAATAACAGCTTTTGCAACATATAAAAATCCTTTGATGTTTGTATCTACCATAGTGTTAATATCTTCAAGGTTTAATTTATCAAATTCATCTACCCCTAAAGCTAAACCTGCATTATTAAAAAGCACATCAATTTCTTGAAATTCTTTGGGTAAATTTTCAATAGCCTCAAAGATTTCTTTTTGATTTCTTACATCTATGCAAAGCGTATAAATCTTATCTTTGTGAGCATTTTTTAACTCTTCTAGACGCTCTTTGCGTCTAGCAAGGGCGATTACTTTGTAGCCTTTTTGTATAAAAGCTTCAACGCAAGCTCTACCAAAACCTGAACTAGCTCCTGTAATAAATGCGGTTTTCATTCTAAACTACCTCCGTAAAATAGATTTTCGTTTGCTTTTAAACCCAAGCTTTTTAGATAATCAGCATTTTCTTTTTTACCTGCTGCTAGCGCAAAGTCAAGCGCATTAAAACCAAGATCATCAACAGCATTAAAATTTGCTCCTTTTGAAATAAGAAGTTTTAAAATTTCAACATTTCCATAGGCTGCAGCATGCATTAAAACATTTTTTGAAGTGTGCTCTAGAGCACAAAATGTAATAAAATAAGGCGTATTTGAACCTATGTTCGCACTTAATGCTAATTTTTCATTGTTATTAATATATTTTTGATTAAAATTTGCTCCATTATCAAGAAGTAGTTTTATGATATCAAGGCGATTAAACTCTATGGCATAAAAAAGTGGGGTTTTACCAAAGGCATTGGCTTGATTAACATTCGCTCCATTTTGGATTAAAAAATTTGTATTTTCATAATTTTCCAATGCGTAAAAAATAGCACTTTCATAACCTTCGTCAATCCTAGCACCAAAACGAATCAAAAGTTCTAAAATTTCTTTTTCTCTTTGATTTAGAAGCGCTGCTTGCAAGGCTATCGTAAGATCATCTTGGCTTGGATTATTTGAAAAAATAAAATCTTGTATATAAGATACCGAATAATTTTTATTTGACATGATTTTTGCTAAAGGACTAATGTCTTTGTAAATTTTTGTTTCACCAACAGCCCAATTTAAAAATTCGTTTAAAGCATTGCTAGTATAGTAAATATTACTACCTTTGTCAAAATTAAAATTACTTTCAAAATACTTTTCTAAAGGTTCTATAGCATTGTTATATTCTTTCCAAAAAGCTTTGTAAAGTCTAAAATTTCCTATACTTTGATATGCCCAATATCTAAAATAAGATTTTAAAATATCATATTTTTTTTCTAAATTTTCGGGTGTATCTAAAGTTTTTTGATAAGCGATGGGATCGATAGCTATTTTTAATAATAAAAAATCAAATTGTTGTAATTTGGGCAAATAAGCCACACCATTACAAGAGCTATTGCTTCCGCGAATTTCATTGGAAATCGCATAGAGTTTTTTTGTAAAATCTTGATTTTTTAAAGATTCTTTACAGCTTGAAGCTATATTTAAATAATCTAAATTTGAACTTTTATTTAGCAATGTTTTATTATTTTTAATGTTGTCGCAGTTAATGGCATCGCTAGCCATTAAACTTGCAAAACAACAAAAGGAAGTGAATAATAACTTCAATATTTTTCCTTTGAAAATTTTAATTTTGTTATTTAATCCAAATAAGTATTAAATTTGAATTAATTTTCAAGTTTGAAATTTTCAATCTCATTAAAATTTAAATATCTATAGATATTTGCCTTATGCTCATCACTTAGTTTTTCGCTGACAATTTGTAAGTATTCTTCCTTGCTTGGAATTTTACCCAAAATCGCACAAACTGCCGCAAGTTCTGCACTGCCTAAATATACTTTAGCACCCATTCCCATACGGTTGTCAAAATTTCTTGTAGAAGTTGAGAAAACTACAGCTCCATCATTTACTCTAGCTTGATTACCCATACATAAAGAACAACCAGGAACTTCTATTCTAGCACCTGCTGCACCAAAGATGCTGTAATAACCTTCATTGGTAAGTTGTGCTTTATCCATTTTTGTTGGAGGCACTACCCAAAGTCTGGTTTTAAGTATGCCTTTATCTTTTAAAATTTCTCCCAAAGCTCTATAATGTCCTATATTTGTCATACAAGAACCTACAAAAACTTCATCTATATTTTTTGGACGCTTATCATCGGCTAAAATTTCACTTAAGGTTGCTACATCATCAGGGTCATTTGGACAAGCTAGGATTGGCTCTTTAATGTCATTAAGGTTAATATCTATAATATAAGCGTATTTTGCATCTTTATCTGCTCTTAAAAGAGTAGGGTTTTTAAGCCATTCTCTCATTTTTTCAGCCCTTCTAGCAAGGGTAGCTTTATTCTCATATCCTGCTTCTATCATAGCTTCAATTAAAGAAATATTGGATTTGATATATTCGCTTACACTTTCTATGCTTAAATCCACACTACAAGCAGCTGCAGATCTTTCAGCACTTGCATCACTAAGTTCAAAAGCTTGTTCGACTTTTAAGTTTGGCAAGCCTTCTATTTCTAAAATTTTTCCTGCAAAAATATTTTTCTTATTTTTCTTTTCAACGGTAAGTTGTCCTTGTTTGATTGCGTAATAAGGTATAGCATTAACCAAATCTCTTAAGGTAACTCCAGCTTGTAATTCCCCGCTAAAACGCACTAAAACACTTTCAGGGACATTTAAAGGCATAGAACCAGTAACTGCAGCAAAAGCCACAAGTCCACTTCCCGCAGGGAAAGAAATTCCTATAGGAAAGCGTGTGTGAGAATCCCCACCCGTTCCTACGGTATCTGGCAATACAAAACGATTAAGCCAAGAGTGAATAACCCCATCACCTGGTTTTAAACTTACCCCACCACGACTTGTCATGAAATTGGGCAAGGTTTTATGTAAATTTGAATCGCTTACTTTTGGATAAGCAGCTGTATGGCAAAAGCTTTGCATCACAAAGTCTGCATTAAAACCTAGGCTTGCAAGTTCTTTAATTTCATCTCTAGTCATAGGACCTGTGGTATCTTGAGAGCCTACAGTTAAAGTTATAGGTTCTATATACATACCTGGACGCACGCCTTCAACTCCACAGGCACGACCTAGCATTTTTTGAGCCAAGGTATAACCACCGCTTGAAGATTTAGGTTGTTCAGGTTTGGTAAAGATATTTTCACTTTCCATTCCTAAAAATTCTCTAGCCTTAGTACAAAGCCCGCGACCTATGATAAGTGGGATTCTTCCTCCTGCTCTAACTTCATCTAAGAGAGTGTTTGGACTGAGTGTAAATTCTGCAATTGTAGAGCCATTTTTTATGATTTTTCCCTCATAAGGATGAATTTCAAACTCATCGCCCATTTCTAAGTTTGTTACATCACAGATAATAGGTAAAGCCCCGCTATCTTGAGCAGTGTTAAAGAAAATCGGTGCTATAGTTGAACCCATTACTATACCACCGCTATGCTTGTTTGGCACACCTTCTATTTCTTTTCCTAAATGCCATTGTATAGAATTTATTGCTGATTTTCTACTTGAACCTGTTCCTACAACATCACCTACATAAACTACTTCGCGACCGCTTTTTTTAAGCTCTTTGATTTTTTCTAAGGATCCTGCTTGTCTTACCTTTAGCATGGCATTTGCATGCAAAGGAATATCGCTTCTTGTAAAAGCATCTCCTGCAGGGCTTAGATCGTCGGTATTTGTTTCACCTGCTACTTTGAAAACTATACATTTAATCACTTGAGGTAATTTTTCTTTTTTGTTAAACCAGTCCGCATTTGCCCAGCTTTGTAAAACTTCCTTAGCGTGTGGATTGTTTTTGCTAAGTTCAGCTATGGTATGAAAATTATCATGAACAAAAATAATATTTTTCAACACTTCTGCAGAATCTTTGGCTATGTTTTCATCTTTTAAGGCATCAATTAAAACTTTAACATTATATCCGCCTAGCATAGTTCCAAGCATTCTTAAGGCTCTTTTTTTGTCTATATTTGGAGCGCTGATTTTGCCTTTAAGTATAGAATCTAAAAATTCACATTTTACTAAAGCTGCATCATCAACACCAGGATTTACTCTATTTTCTAAAAGATTTGCAAGCTCTTCATTATTTTCATTTTCAAGTAGTTTACAAAGTTCTTTAGTTTGATTTGCATTTAAAGGAAGGGGTGGTATACCCAAAGCGGCTCTTTCTTCAACAAGTTTATTGTATTCTTGCATAAAAGACATTTTCTACTCCTTAAATATTTTTTATTATAATTGTAGCTCTTTGAAGGATAAAAAATGTTTAAAGTTTATTATAAAATGCCTTTATGTTACCTATCTTTACATAGTGATGGAAAATTTTTAACTAGAGTCGATTTTTGTGATAATAAAAGATCAGAAAAAAATTGTAGTTTGCTTGACTTAGCAAAATATGAACTTGATTTATATTTTACTCATAAGCTTAGAAAATTTAGCATTCCTGTTTTGATACAAGGTACAGATTTTGAATCAAAGGTTTATAAGGCTTTAATGAAAATTCCTTATGGTAAAATAGCTACTTATAAAGATATAGCAGAAAAAATTAATCATCCAAAAGCTTTTAGAGCTGTCGGAAATGCAAATTCTAAAAATCAAATTCCTATTTTTATACCTTGTCATAGAGTTATTGCAAGCAATGGCATAGGAGGATATAATGGAGGGCTTGAAATAAAAAGATTTTTGCTTGAAAATGAAGGAGTGAATTTAAAATAAGCTTGGGGTTTGATTTTCTTTGTTTTCAAATTCTTGTTCAAAAATATCATAATTTTCAAGAATTAAACAATATTTAAAATTTTTTAATTTTCTTAAATCTGAAAGCTGATTATAGGAAAAATCACAAAATAAAGAATTTTTAGAAGCAATTTTAAAGTCTTTTATGTTTTTAAATTTTTCTTTCCAGAATTCAAAGGTATTTTGGTTGTTGCTTACAATAAACGCTTGAGAGCTTGAACCAAAAGGAGTGATTTCAAATTTATCATCAATAAAATAAATTTTAAAATCATCAATCTTATTAAAGTCAAATATTATTTTTTGATTTTTTTCTTTTAAAAAAGAAATAATTTTTGCAAAACTATTTGCGTAAAAAAAAGGTAAATTAAGATTTTTAAAATATAAATTTTCACAAATCAAAGTTGTAAAAAAAAAGCTAGATCGCGATAATAAAGTAAAATTAGCATCTTTTAGACTATGAGAATAGGCACAAAGTTTATTTAAGTAATTTTCTTCACAGTAGCAAAAAATTTCACCCTTTTTTGCTTTGATTAGTTTTTCAAAATCAGCAAAAATATTTCCTTTTAAAATGTTAAAATAAAAAGCCTTGCAAAGACTTAGTTCGTAAGATTTAAAAAGTAAAAATTCACATTCTTTATCTTCACAAAAAAAGCGTAAAAATCTTACAAGAGCTTGTTCTAGATTTTCTACTCTAAAGTAAAAAATGTCTTTATCTTCAATAGTAATGTCATTTTCTGTAATTATAGCATAAGCGCCTTTTTTTACAGCTTGGGTAATTTCTTTTTTATCGTTATTAAAGAAGGCAAAGCCTGCTTTAAGTTCGTTTAAATTTATGGCAAAACCTTCCACGCTTAAAACGCTACCTTCATGAACGAGTGTCGCGTTTAAAAGTTCACCTAAATTGCTAATTTGCATATTTTAGCCTACTAAAGAACCGTTTTGCACAAGTTGTTCAGGGGTGATTAAAACAAGTTTATCTCCGCTTTTTGCAGAAAGTATCATACCATCGCTTTCATGTCCAAAAATTTTAGCTTTTTTAAGATTACTTATAACACATACTTGTTTACCGATTAAATCACTGGCTTTATAGTATTTTGCTATGCCTGAGAGTACTTGACGGATCTCTTTATTGTCAAGTTCGAGTTGAAATTTTAAAAGTTTTTCACTCCCTTCTATATTTTGACAATCAAGTACCTTAGCAACTTTGATTTCAATTTTTGCAAAATCATCGATTTTTATTTTAGGACTTTCTTCTTTTTTAGGTTCTTCTTTAATTTCTTGTTTTAAAAGAGCTTTTTCTACTTTTGGAAATAAAGCTTCACAAGGATTTGCTTTAAAATCTAAAAGTTTATTATCAAGTATCATTTTTGCGTAATTTGCAGACGAAATTTCAAAATTTAAAGCCAAAGCTACTTTTTGACAAGATTTTGGTAGAGCAGGGCTTAGCAAAAGACTTGTTTTAGCTAAAATATTTGCACAAAGTGCTACTAAAGCATTAGCTTGTTCGTGTTTGTTTTCTTTGATTAAATTCCAAGGTTCGTATTTGCTAATGGCTAAATTTGCCACACTTAAGGCTTTAAAAAGTTCTTCTAAATAACGATTACACTGTAAGTTTTCTAAAAATTCTACCGCTAAATTTAAGTGTTCTTTTACTTGATTTAATTCAGCATTGTAAAATTTTAAAACACTTTCTTTTGAAATATTTCCTTGAGAATATTTTGTACTCATACCTATAATGCGATTAAGTAAATTTCCAAATTCATTGCTTAGTTCAGCATTGATACGATTTATCAGCATATTTTCGCTAAAATCCCCATCATTACCAAAAGGTACTTCTCTAAGCAAGAAATACCTAAAAGCTTCGCTTCCATAAGCATCAACTATTTCTTTAGGTTTTACAACATTGCCTTTAGATTTGCTCATTTTTTCACCTTCTTTAGTCCACCAGCCATGTGCACCTATAAATTTTGGCAAAGGCAAATCCACGCTCATTAAAAAAGCTGGCCAATAAATGGCATGAAAACGCAAGATATCTTTTCCTACTAAATGCACATGCGCAGGCCAAAATTTAGCATTTTCTCCCTTGCTTTGAAAATCAAGCGAACTTATATAGATAAAAAGTGCATCAAGCCATACATAAATAATATGTTTATCATCATTAATTTCTTGAGGCAGTTTAATCCCCCAATCAAAACTTGTTCTTGTAATAGAAAGATCTTTAAGGCCGCTTTGGACAAAATTTATAAGTTCGTTTTTTTTGTTTTTTGGTAGGATGGGATCTTTTTCTTCATACCATTGTAAAATTTTATCTTGATATTTTGAAAGTTTGAAAAAATAGCTTTCCTCTTTTAAAATTCTAGTTTGTTTGCCACAATCCGGACAAGAACAATCATTGATAAGCTGACTTTGAGTAAAAAAGCTTTCACAAGAAATACAATAGTGTCCTTCGTATTCATCTTTATAAATATCACCTTTTTGCCACATTTTTAAAAACATAGCTTTAACAAATTCAATATGTCTTGTATCAGTTGTTCTTGCGTAAATATCATAGGTGATTTCAAATTCATCCCATAATTTTTTAAATTCAAAACTGATTTTATCAGCATATTCTTGAGGAGTGGAATTTCTTAGTTTGGCAGCTTCTTCGATTTTTTGTCCATGCTCATCTGTTCCTGTTAGAAATCTTGTTTCATGTCCTTGCAAACGATAAAATCTTGCTAAAGTATCGGCTATGATGGTAGTATAAGCATGACCTAAATGAGGTACATCATTTACATAATAAATTGGTGTTGTAATATAACGCATTTTTTTCCTTTAAAAGTCAAATCCGCCTTCGGTTTTACCCTTAGACATACTATTATAGACTGCATCAACATAATTTTTTCTAGTTTGGCAGTTAAAAATTTCATTGCAATTATAACAAGAGTTTAGGTTTTTTGAGTTTTGACATGAAAGTAAAATTTCTTTCTTTTTATCCATATCAAGTTCAAATTCATCTCTAATCTCACTCATTGTAAGCCTTTAAAAGTTTTGAAATTTCATATTCTGAGCCAAAAAAACAAGGAGTTGTAGCATGGATTTTATCAAATTCAAGTTCAAGTAAGGAGTGATTTTTTCCATTTGTGGTTTTTCCGCCTGCTTTTTCTATAATAAAGGCTAAAGGAAAGACTTCAAAAAAAGCACGAAGTTTGCCATTAGGCGCATCTTGTGTTGCAGGATAACTAAAAATCCCACCCCCTTTTAATAAAATTTGATTGATATCGCTTACCATAGCCCCAGAATATCTTAAGCGATATCCTTCATCAAAAAGACTTTTGACAAATTTAGCGTGTTTTTCTTCCCAAAATTTTTGCGTTCCGCCTGTAGCATTAATTTTGCCTTTTTCATTCATTTTAAGATCTTTTATAAAAATAAATTCATTATTTGCATTTAGGCGATAAAGTTTTGGTTGATCTTTGCAAATCACAAGTTCTAAGCGCGCTCCATACATACTATAAAGTGCAGCTCTTAAATTTTTGGCATTTGCTTTTTCTTCATAGATGGCAAAAATAGAACCTATAGCAAAATTAACATCCATTAAGCTAGAACCATCTAAAGGATCATAAGCTACGATAAAATTTGCTTTTTTATTAAGCGTTAAAATTTCGTCTTTTTCTTCACTTATGATGGCTTTAATGCTTGAACATTGACTTAGGGTTTTTGTGATGATTTCATCGCTTAAAACATCAAATTTGAGTTGGGTATCGCCTGTAAAATTTTGATTTTGACTGTAGCTTGTATCGGGAAATTTTAAAGCGTTAGAAATTTCTAAAACAGCTTTTTGTATATAAGAAATCACTTCTTGCATTTTATAATTCTCCTTGTAAATTTTTAGCATTTTTAAGTATATATTGACAAATAGCTTGTATATCGTTTAAATCAAGCCAAGTAAGATAAGGGTGAGAAATTTTTTCATAGCTTGCAATGGCGTTTGAAAAAGTAAAATAACTTTCATCAATTTCTTTGCAAAATACGCTAATGCGTGGTAAATCAAGAGTTTTCAATCCTTCAACCAAACAAATGTCAAAATCAGGGCTTAATTTTAAAGCTTTTAAAATATCTCTATTTTCATGAGAAAAAAAAGTTGTTCTTGTAGGGCTTAAAACCATGACTTCAGCTCCGCTTTGAAAAAATTTAAAACTATCTTTACCGTTAAAATCAAATTGAGATTTATCGGCAGGATCATGTTTAATGATTAAAACTTTTAAATTTTGTTGCAAAAAATTATCAGCTATTTTGGTGATGAGTGTAGTTTTTCCTGAATTTGAAGGCCCGCTAAAAGCTATGATAAGTTGTTTCATAAAATATACTCTTAATTTTTTTTGTAAAATTATATCTTTTTAAACCAAAAAATAGGGTTAAAAGGCTACAATAATACTAAAAAATATGGAAAAAGAATGAAAATTTATAGTGTAATTTTAGGTACTTTTTTGCTTGGAGCTTGTTCTTTAAAAGATCAGGCGATTGTGGATACAAATTTAAAATCTCAAACTTTAATGTTTACTCAAAAATACAAAATCACACAAGATAAGATTAATGCCATTATAACTATGTCTTATTTAAACCCAATTCTAGACAAGACAAGTAAAGATGATGTATTAGCTTTATCTTTTACTCCAAATACATTAAAAATTCAAAATTTAGAAGTTTTTATCAATAATAAAAAAGCCAATATTGAAAAATTGGATGATGAGTATTTAAAATATATAATACAAAACAACTATACTGATTATTTTAAAGCATCTCTTCCTAGTGTCAAGGAAGAGACTAGGCTTGTAGCTAAGATTTGTTTAGATCATTTGCCTTGTTTTGAATTAAATTTTCAAAAATATCCGAAATCTTTATACTATCGTTCAGAAGATGTCGATACACAATATAATTAGCTAGAACTTTTTTTCCGTAAATTCGGCTTTCTTGATAAGGAACTAGCTCCATAGACAAGAAAGGTTCAAATTTGCCTGTCTTAAACATATCATTTCTTGCAAGCATACGGTTAGTAAATCCTATACCGCCATTATAAGCATAAGCGACAAAAAGTGGAGATTTTAAACGTGATTCAAGGTAATTTAGATGATAGTTTCCAAAGTAATATGCTATTTCAGGTTTAAACATAAAATCTTGATCGAAATTTGGAATTTTTAATTCTTTTTCCCCTATGTGATTGGCCAAAAATGGCATAAATTGCATCATGCCTAAAGCATAAGAAACTGAAATAGCAGTTGGAATAAAACGACTTTCTTGTCTGGCAATAGCCAAAATTAAAGCTTGTCTTGTTTTGTTATAGTCTTTTATATTGTCATAATAAGGCATTATAAAATAATGTTTTTTAAAATTATTTTTGCGTTCTAATATGTAAGCATAAATAGGCAAGGTTTCTTGTGTGTCAAATTCTTTTGCCAAGACATCTAGTTGACTTGCGTTAGCATCGCGAATTTGTTTGTTTATTTTTTGCCAAGCAAAAGGATCTTGCATATTAAAATTATTTTTTTTCTTGCTTGGATTAAGGCTTTCTATCTTTGGAAAAGGTGTGTTAGTAAGTTCTTTTGCGTAAAGACTATAAATATTTAAAGAAGAACTTTGCGATAAAGTTTTTAAATCTTCTTCATTGTTTTTAATCAACCACATCCAAAATATAGCATTGTCTTTATTACTTTGCGATTTAAAACTTTGTGCCGCCTTTTTAAAAAAGTCATAAGCAAGCTCTGTTTTATCATAAGTTAAGGCATTGACTCCTAAATAGAAAGCAGAATCTTCACTTACATTTTCAGGATTTATTTCTAGCATAGAATGTCTAAATTTTGGATTTTCTTTTTTAATAATAATATTTTGTGCAAAATCTTTAAAACCAATGTGGTTTGGTAGTTTATTGACTAAACTTGTATTTAAATCTAAGTCGTATTTTTTAGAATAATTATAAAGTTTAAAAAAACCATTAATATCTTCTTTTTGTGCTATATAGCTCATAGGATCAGAAGTATTAAAAGCTAGCAATAAATTTGTCAAATCAGGTCTTTGATTTTTAAAGGTTTGAGCTAAAGTAGTTCGGTCTTTGGAATTTAAACTTGCTATAAAAACTAATGAATTTAAGCGCACACTTTGACAAGTTAAATTTGCATCTAAGATAGTATTTGCTGTATAGGTATAGCATTTAGCATATTTTGGGTTGATATAAGGCTTTAAAGGAATGATTTTTTCAAGTTCGGATTTAATTTTTCCTATATAGCGAAAAATATGAGAATTTAAATCCTGTGCATCTTTTTTACTGATTTTATTTTTTTCTAAAAGCCTATAAATATAATAATCCTTAGCAAGTGAATTTTCTTCTTTTTTGAGTTTTTCTATGCTATATTGTGTAGCATTTAAACTTGAAAAAATAAATAAAAAAATGAGTATTTTTTTTATCACAATATACTCCTTAAGATATTCCCAAGAAAAATACCAAGAAACTGCAATGCTAAGACTATAATCAAAGGTGCAAGATCAATATTACCAATGCGTGTTGGAATTTTTCTAACTAAGGCGTAAGCAGGATAACTTAATTTATATAAAATTTGCACTATGGGATTATAAGGATCAGGGTTTACCCAGCTTAAAAGTGCTGTGATGATAATAATCCAAGTATAAATGTTAATGACAATTTGTAGTACTTGAAAAATAGAAATAATAAAAGAGTCTATAACCATAGTTAAATCCTTGCTAATTCGTGAATAAAATTTTTAATATAAGGATAAAGATCGCTAAGCTCAGGTCCGTGAATATTTCCTGTTAAAATTATCCTTAAAGGCATGAAAAATTTTTTACCTTTTAAGTCGCTTTTGCTTAAAAGTTCATTTTTAAAATCTTCATAGTTTTCAAAAAGTTCAATATCTTTTAAGAGTTCTTTTAAAATTTTACATTCTACTTCAAACTCGCCAAAGTCTTTTGTGCTAAAAATAGCTCGCATTTTTTCTTTAAGTTCTTTTATGGTGCTTGCTTCTTGAGTGTAAAATTTAGTAAGTTGTGCAAGATCTTTGTTTAAATCTAAAATTTTATTAAGCTCATCATCTTTGATCATTTTGATATGTTCACGATTGATTTGTAAGAGTTTTTTAAGATCAAATCTTGCGGGAGCTTTTGAAACTTTAGAAATATCAAACCATTTTATAGCTTCTTCTAAGGTAAAAATTTCACAAGGAGTTTTATTGCCTAGCATGATCAGATAATTTGCGATTGCACTAGGTAAAATTCCACTTTCAAGTAGCCATTTTACAGAAGAATGTGCTTCTCTTTTGCTCATTTTAACACCTTCTTCGTTTAAAATGATAGGCAAGTGCGCATAAGTTATGGCTTTATTATAGTCTAAACTTGCGCGGATATGTTCTTGTTTTGGAGTGTTTGAAACATGATCTTCTCCGCGTATAATACAAGTAACATTTTCAAGCATATCATCAACCGCACAAGCAAAATTATAAGTTGGAGTTTTATCCGTTCTCATAATCACAAAAGAGTCTATGTTTTCAGGTTTAAAACTTAATTCACCTTTGATAAAATCTGTAAATTTCATAGTGTGAGTAGGTTTTTTAAGACGGATAACAAAGGGTTTTTCACATTCTAAAACATCGATATCGGCTAGTTTTTCACAAGTGCCATCGTAGCGATAAGCTTTACCTTGTTTTTTAGCTAGCTCTTTTTTTGCTTCAAGTTCTTCTTCAGTACAAAAACAAGCAAAAGCTTTTTTTTCACTTACAAGTTTTAAAGCCATTTGGCGATGGAATTTTAAATTTTCACTTTGTATATAGTAATGCTGCCATGAAATACCAAAAAGATTTAAAATTTCTTTGATTTCTTCTTCTTTTCCTGCTATATTTCTAGCCTTATCAGTATCTTCAATACGTAAGATAAAATCCATATTTTTTTGTCTTGCACAGATATAGTTAAAAATTGCTGCGCGTAAATTTCCTATGTGCATATCACCTGTGGGAGAAGGTGCAAAACGGTACATTTTATAGCCTTTAAAATTATTTAAAAGTTTATTATAACAGAAAAATTTATACGGATATTTAATTTTACTTGGTTATAATACTTTTATGATATTTTTAATTTTTTCTTTCATTGTATTATTGATTTTTGGCTTAGCAAATGTTTATATTTATAAAAGATTAATCAAGAAAATTACTCTTTTCAAGTATTTTTATAAAATTTTTGCTTTTATTTTTATTGTGCTTTTTTTAGCCCAAGCTGTGTTTTTAATATTTCGTAGAGATGAATATTTAAGTGATACTTGGTATGAAATTTTAGCCATGCTTTATGCGCCGACTTATTGTTTGTTTTTTATGACTTTAGCTTGGGATTTTATTAAATTGATTTTAGCTCTTATGGGTAAAAGAGATAAAAAATATAATCTTATTTTGCGTTTGATTTTTGAGCTTTCTCTTATAGTTTTAAGTGTGTTTTTAATTTATATAAGTATAAATAATGCTCTAAAAACACCTGAAGTAAAGAGTGTTGATGTTGAAATACCAAATCTTAAACAAGATTTAAAAATTGTCATGCTTACTGATATACATTTGGGTAAAAATTTGCATGAAAATTTTTTAGATAAGCTCATCACTAAAGTGAATTTGCAAAGTCCTGATATGGTTGTAATAGTAGGAGATCTGATTGATACTAATCCTAAAGATTTAAAAAATTACATCTCAAAACTTAATGATTTTAATTCCACTTATGGAACTTTTTATGCCTTGGGAAATCATGAGTATTATCATGGTATCAATAAAGTTTTGGATTTACTTAGAAAACATACTAATATGAAAATTTTAGTCAATCAAAATTTAGATTTAGGTTTTATAAATATTGCTGGACTTGGAGATTTAGCCGGACTTGATAAGGGTTTATATGCTCCTGATTTAGCAAGAATAAAAGTGGATTTAAATACAAGTAAAGCTAGTATTTTACTCACACATCAACCCAAAACAGCTTTGCTTTATGATTTAAGTGATTTTGACCTTGTTTTAAGTGGGCATACGCATGGAGGGCAAATTTTCCCTTTTATGTTTTTAGTTAAACTTCAGCAAGGTTTTGTTCATGGGCTTTATGATTTAGGAGAAAAAACTAAGCTTTATGTGAGTAGTGGAGCAGGATTTTGGGGGCTAAGTCTTAGAGTTTTTGCTCCGAGTGAAATAGTGATTTTAAATTTAAAAGGAAAAAAATGAGTTTTTCAAAAGAAAGTTCGAGGCTTTTTGGTTTTGTAGCGGGGATTAAATTTCCCAAAATGATACAAAAAGTTATTAATGAAAATTATGTTAAGTATTTTAATATCGATATGAGTGAATTTAAAGCTCCTTGTGAATACGAGAGTTTAAATGCTCTTTTTACAAGAACTTTGCAAATTCCAAGGAAACTTGAAGAAGGTTTTATCAGTCCAAGTGATGGTAAAATTTTAGAGTGTGGAAGTACTTTTTTAGCAAATGAAGAACATTTTGCTTTTTCTATAAAAGGACATGCTTATAGCGTTGAGGAGCTTTTAAAAGATAGCTTTGAAAAAGATGAACTTAAAAATGGGCTTGATTATGTCAATATTTATCTTTCTCCAAAAGATTATCATCGTTATCACAGCCCTTGTGATATGCAAATTTTAAGTGCAACTTACACAAGTGGAGTGCTTTATAGCGTAAATGAAAAACATTTAGAACGCATTAGTAATTTATATGTAAAAAATGAAAGAGTGAGTTTAAAATGTCAAAATGAAAAAGGTATTTTTTGGCTTGTTTTTGTAGGAGCGCAAAATGTAGGAAAAATGCGTTTTAATTTTGATGCAAGCATACAAACCAATGCTAAAATTTCTCATAATTTTACTAGAAAATATGAAAATTTAAATTTCAAAAAAGGCGGAGAACTAGGAAATTTTGAGCTAGGTTCTACTATAGTTTTAATCTCTCAAAAAGGACTTTTAACTTTTAATTTAAAAGTAGGGCAGGGTATTAAATTTGGAGAAAAAATAGCGGATTAGTTTTTAGGAGTTTTATTTGCCATTTGATAGATAAAGGCAAAAACTTCAGCTACAGCTTTATACATATTAGGTGGAATTTCATCACCTAAGTCAAGCTTGCTTAAAATTTCTATTAAATCTTCATCTTCTTTAATAGGAACTCCGTGTTCCTTGGCTAAAGAAATAATTTTAGCAGCACTTTCGCCTTTGCCACTTGCAAGCACTTTTGGTGCAGAGTTTTTTTCTTTTTGATAGCCTAGAGCTACAGCTTTTTTAATCGATCTTTTGATTTTGCTCATACTTTTTTATCCATACCCATTTCAAGATCTAAATTTTTCATATTTCTAGTATCAAATTTACTTCTTATGATATCACCTACAAAGAAATTTGCACTTAAAAGTCCTGCTTTATTGATATTTCTTTTAAGCTCATGGGCATTTTCATAGATGGTTTTTCTAAATTCAATATTTTCTGCCATAATATTAATATCTATATATTTTTCATTATTTAAAGAAATAAGAATTTCCAAATCCCCAAGTTTTGCAAATTCGAGTTTAATCTGAGCAAAAAATTTGTCCTTTTTTCCGCGTCTAAACATAATTTTAGAATCATTTAAATCATCCCAAGAAAAAGGCAGATAAGTATTGATAGAATCATTAGCTAAAGACATAAGCTGATTGATTTCAATTTGCGCTAAAAGACGATTAGCTTGATTGTATACAGCTTCATTGCCTTCATTTTTAGCTAAATTTGAAATTTGCAAAAGTGTTGATTTTACATCATGATGTAAAGATTCAGCTATATCTTGTTCTGTTTTTGGTTTAATTTGCGCTAGATCTTTGATAGAAAGATTGAGTTTGTGTTCGAGATTTTTAAGTTCTGCTTGATTAAGCTTGGCATTTTGAGTATAGGGTTCAAGTTCTTTTAAGCTTTCATTAAGTCTACGAGAAAGATTGCTTAAATTTTTACTTAAATCTTGCACTTGTTCTAGATCTAAATTTTCTACATTAAATGCTAAATTTTTTACAATATTTTGTTTTATAAATTCCTGATTTTTAAAAATATTTTGCATAGTTTGGTTATTGTTAGATTGAATATTTTGAGAATTATTTAAATTTTGCATATTGTTTGTGTTAGGATTATTTGTATTGATTGAAGTTTTGTTTTCTGTTTTTGTTTCATAAAATTTTGGATTTTCTTTGATATTTTCTTTTGATTTTTCTTGTTTTTCATCTTTAATTTTTTCTTGGTTTGGAGTAGAATTTTTTATATCATTGTCTGGATTATTTTCTGTTTCATTGTTTTGAATATCATTTTTTGTATCTTGGGTATCTTCTTCGTGGGTTTTTATATCAGAATCTAATTTTGAATCTTGCTTGGTATCATCTGTGAGATTTTCTTCTTTTGATGCTTTTATATGTTTTTCTTCATCTTGGTTTTTTGTGTTATGATTAAGTTTTTCTTCTTTGATATTTTCTTTGTTACTTAAAAGATTTTCTAAAATATTTTCTTTATCTTGTATTTTAGAAGCTTGATTGCCTAGTATATTTTTTAAAGTATTTTCAAGTTTTTCAAAGGCGGTAGCAGTTTGCTTAAGGATGTTTGGATCTTTTATCATTAAATTTTCTGGCTTATTAAGAGCTTTGAAAAAATCATTTTTGATGGAATTTAATTCTTTTAAAATTTTATTAGCCATAGGGGTGATTTTTTCTTGAGCATGACTGGGATTTTTACTTATATAATTTTTAAAATTTTCCAATTTAGAACTTAAATTTAAAAGTGCTTTAAAAGAACTTTGATTTAAAATTTGCTTATTTTCATTTTTGCTAGAATTAATAATATTTTTTAATTCTTTTAAAGTTTCTTTTGGGTTTAAATTTGCATTTGCAAGTTGGGCTATCTGAATACTTAGTTTTTCACTACTAAGACCTTTGATTGTACTTAAAAGAGAGTGAAAACTTTTGGGCAGCAATTCTTCGTTTAGGGCATCTTTTAATTTAGCTTCTAAAAATACGCCTGAATTTTTAAACAAAGGAGCTAAGTTGTTGTTTTTTATTTCACTGGCAGGTTTTAAAATTTGATTTAATCTGTCTAAAACTTGTGTAAAAGTATCGCTTTTTGCAAGTTCTGTGCTTAAAGTTTTTAATTCATTAGCAAAATTAGGAGCTAAATTTAAATTTTTTCCTTGTTTAAGCACAGGGGAATCGGGGTTTTTTTGAGCATTGATTTGATCTAAAAGTTTATTAACAAGTTCTTTTAATTTGGTGCCTGTTTCATTTTGAACAAATTTTGCTAGTATTTCTTCACTGCTAGCGTCCTTGCTTAAACCTAAATTTTGCTTTAAAGCTTGCGCAAGTGCTTCTTTTGGATTGTCCTTTAAATTTGTTTTATCTTTTGAAGTAGAGTTATCTACTTTTAAATCATTTTTTTGCGTATTGGCAATTTGACTTGCTAGTTGAGTATTAATCATCAAATATCACCATATTTCCAGGCTTTTTCTTAAATTTTTTATTTAAAATATTTGGTTTATTGATAGCAAAAAGAATTAAAAATGCTAAAGAAACTATATAAAACCATATAAAACCTTTGATTTCAAAGTATTGCATTAAAAAACCTAAAATTAAAGGGCCAAACAAAGAGCCCAAAGAATAGCAAAAAAGAACCCCACGACCTAACTCTACGCCTTTATTTTTGCTTACTAAAACATCATTTGCTCTAGCAAGTGCTAAAGCATATAAACAAAATATTCCTATACCAAGAGTAATTCCTAAAAAATATTGCATATACAAATGAAGTTTAAAAAAGATAAATATAAGCATAGTGATAAATCCTATGCTTGCGCAAGTGATAATGGCAAATTTGCGACCAAGTTTATCTGAAATAGTTCCTATGATGGTTTGTGCAATAAAACCACCTAAAACCCCACAAAATATAAAATAAGAAACCGCTTTTGTATCAAAACCTTGCAAAAGTATAAATAAAGATGCCATAGAAAAAAAGCCATTTATAAGCATTCCGGCTATAAAGCTTGTGACGATAGCTAAAGGAGCTATATCAAAAATTTTAGGTATAGAAATAGGACTTGATGCGGGCAAAACAGGTTCTTTGATTTTAATTAGATTTAAAGGTAAAGATGAAAGTAAAATTAAAGTTGCACTGAGGATAAATACACTATGTTTGCTTAAATTTAACGCTATGATTAAAACTCCAATACCAAATGCAAGATAAAAAACAATTTCATAAAAACCTAAAATTCTAGATCGAATGGCATTTTTGCTTTTTTCATTAAGCCATGATTCTATGACCATTAAAAGACCATAGTAGCAAATTCCTATGAAAAATCTTAAAACAGCCCAAAAAATAAGATTTTCGCTTACTGTATGAAGCATAGCTGAAATTCCAAAAATAGCCCCAAATAGCCCAAAAGAGCGTATATGACCTATACGAGAAATAATTTTATGAGCACTGATGGTTCCAACAAGAGCGCCTATAAAAAAACAAGAACTTACTACTCCAACAGCTAAAGAACTTTCTCCGTTTTCTTTTAATATAACACCTATAGAGCTTACTATCAAGGCATTACCTGCAAATAAAAATGCCATACCAGCAAAAAGTGCTGTCATTGATTTAATAATTTTTTTTGGACTCATACTTTTTTATATATAAAATAAAAATAAACACACAAACTAGCAAGGATGAAATTCCACAAATATAAGCAAAGATATCTAATTTATCTTGGCGATGTAAAAATAAAAATCCAGCAACCAATATTACATAAGCCATCAATTTAAAGAGAGTAAAAAACATAGTAAAAAAATGGATTTTCTCTTTAATATTTGGCTTTAAATCGTCTTTTAGAACTTTAAAATGAATAATTTTTGATAAATTTTGTTTTTTTTTGATAAAAAGCGATGAAATGAAATTAAAATCTTTTTCATAATTTTTTGATTTTTTTATAATGACTTTTTTATAATTTAAATAAGAAGCAAAAATAATCAATAAAACACTAAAAAAAGCTATTTCATAGCTTAAAAATGTGTCTAATTTAAAATGATTTAACGATAAAAATATGATCCAAAAAAATAAATGAATAATGGCAAAAATACAAAATAGAGCTTTTTTATGTTCCATTATTTGTTCTTTTCTTTTTGAATTTTTTCTTTGATCAACTCATCTCTTTCTTTAAATTCTTCATAGCTTTTTACTTGAACTTTATAAGCTTTATAAACATTAAGTATAGCAGCACTGATCCCCCAAAAAACTCCAAGCCAAAAAAGCCAAGGATAAGGAGTAAATTTTTTAAGCAAATATCCTATTCCCACACCTATAAATACAGCAATAACCATAGAGATACCAAGACTTAAACCATCCGCAGCTTCAAGAGTTTTGCGAATGATTTTTTGTCTTTTGCTGTTGGAATTTTCTAAGTGATTTTTTTCTTCTTTTAAAATATTGCTCATATTCTTTTAAAGCTTTCCCTAACAGCCTCTAATGTTGTATCTATAATTTTATCATCCATTTTTGAACATATAAAGCCTGTTTCAAATTGAGAAGGCGCTAAATAAACTCCATTTTCAAGCATATTTTTGTGAAATTTTGAAAATAATGCTAGATCAGATTTTAATGCATCTTGGTAGTTTGATACAGGATTTTTGGTGAAAAAGTATCCAAACATAGAACCTACATGACAAACTTGTAGCGGAAGTCCTTTTTCATCTGCTAATTTTTTCATTCCTTGGGTAAGTTTTTTTGCTAATTTTCCAAGCTTGTCATAAAGCTTGATTTTCTTTTTGGCTTTTGTAAGACTTGCTATACCTGCAGCCATTGCCAAAGGATTTCCACTTAAAGTTCCTGCTTGATAGACTCCACCCAAAGGACTTAAAATATCCATAATTTGAGCTCTAGAAGCAAATGCTGCTGCAGGTAGACCGCCTCCTATTACTTTGCCAAAAGTAATTATATCTGCTTGGATATGATTGATTCCATAGGAACCAAGGTAAGATGCTCTATATCCACTCATTACTTCATCAAAAATCAGCAGAGTTTGATTGTTTTTACAGATCTTAGCAAGTTCTTCTAAAAAATCTTGTTTAGCTGGAACTAACCCCATATTTCCAGCAATAGGCTCAATGATAACACATGCAATATCTTTATTTTTTTCAAAAAGCTCTTTAACGCTATTTATATCATTATATTTTGCTACTAAAGTGTGTTTAGCTACATCTTCTAAAACACCCAAGGAGCTAGGAGAGTTAAAAGTAGCAGCACCACTTCCTGCACTCACCAATAATGAATCAGAATGCCCGTGATAACATCCTTCAAATTTTAAAATTTTATCTTTTTTAGTAAAGCCACGGGCAAGACGAATAGCACTCATGGTTGCTTCTGTTCCACTACTTACAAAGCGGATTTTTTCTAAATGAGGAAAATCAGATAAAACAAGTTTGGCAAGTTCAGTTTCTAATAAAGTCGGAGCTCCAAAACTTGAACCTTTATGAAGTGCTTTTTGACAAGCTTTTTGTATATCTTTATCGCAATGTCCAAAAAGTAAAGGCCCCCAGCTTTGAACATAGTCTATATAAGAATTTCCATCTATATCGAAAATATAAGCACCTTTTCCATGGGAAATAAATTTTGGCTCACTTTGAACATTTGCAAAAGCACGAACTGGAGAATTTACACCACCTGCGATGAATTTACACGCTTCTTTAAAAGCTTTTTTGTTTGTCATTTTTCTTCCTTGCTAAATTGCTTGATGTAATTATATAAAGTTACAATTTCATCATTTGTTAAAGAGTAATTTGGCATGATTGATTTTGCGTCTTTACTCTGATTAAGAGAATTTTTAAAATTCTCAAAACTAAGATTTTGTATACTTGGAACTTTATAAGCTGTTTTAATACCATTTTTCATATAATATCCTAAAATTTGTTCGCTTCCATCTGCTCCATGACATTCTTTACAACTAATACCCCTTGGATTTTCATAAAGCATTTTAGAGTATTCTTTAAGAGTGATAAAATCAGCACCAAAAAGACTAATACTAAATAAAAAAAACATTAAAACAATTTTCAAAGTTTCACCTTGTTAATGAAGTTTTAATATGATACAATTTTTACTTTAAAAAAGTGATTAAATTTATAGAAGGAAAATAATGACTTTGCTTGATGGTAAAGCTTTGAGCGCAAAAATTAAAGAAGAATTAAAAGAAAAAAATCAATTTTTAAAAAGCAAAGGGATTGAAAGCTGTTTAGCTGTTATCTTGGTTGGAGATAATCCTGCAAGTCAAACTTATGTAAAATCTAAGGCTAAAGCCTGCGAAGAATGTGGAATTAAATCTTTAGTTTATCATCTTAATGAAAATACTACGCAAAATGAACTTTTGGCATTGATTAATACCTTAAATCACGATGATAGTGTTCATGGAATTTTGGTTCAGCTTCCTTTGCCTGATCATATTTGTAAAGATTTAATACTTGAAAGCATTATAAGCAGTAAAGATGTTGATGGTTTTCATCCTATTAATGTAGGATATTTAAATTTAGGCTTAGAAACTGGGTTTTTGCCTTGTACTCCACTTGGAGTTATGAAGCTTTTACGGGCTTATGAAATTGATTTAGAAGGAAAAGACGCTGTTATTATAGGTGCTTCAAATATAGTAGGTCGTCCTATGGCTACTATGCTTTTAAATGCTGGAGCTACAGTAAGCGTTTGTCATATCAAAACCAAAGATTTGAGCTTTTATACTAGACAGGCTGATTTGATTATAGTAGCAGCAGGTTGTGTGAATTTACTTCGATCAGATATGGTAAAAGAAGGAGTGATTGTTATTGATGTTGGAATCAATCGTCTTGAAAGTGGAAAGATAGTTGGAGATGTAGATTTTGAAGAAGTATCTAAAAAATCTAGTTATATAACTCCTGTTCCAGGTGGAGTAGGTCCTATGACTATAGCCATGCTTTTAGAAAATACAGTTAAATCTGCTAAAAATAGACTTAATTAGGAAAAATCTATGGAATTTTTAAAGAGATTATATAAATTTTCGCAGTCTTGGACTGGAACTGTAGTTATTGTTCTTTTGGTGATTTTTTTCTTTATACAAGCTTTTGTTATTCCTTCTGGTTCTATGAAAAACACCTTATTAGTGGGGGATTTTTTATTTGTTAAAAAATTTAGCTATGGTATCCCAACTCCTCATATTCCTTGGTTGGAAATTCCTGTTTTGCCAGATTTTAATAAAAATGGACATTTGATAAAAGCACAAGGGCCACAAAGAGGAGATATAGTTGTTTTTAGAAACCCTAGAAATGAAAAAGAACACTTTGTAAAGCGTTGTGTAGGTACAGGAGGAGATAGGATAGTTTATGCAAATAAAACACTTTATGTAAGAATGCATGAAGGTGATGATTTTATGAAAGAACATTATCCAAATGATCTTGTTACTCTTGGAGGGCAAATTTATGTAAAAGAACCTTATAAACAAAAAGGCATTCATTATGATCCAAAAAAAGATATAGAAAGTGATATCTTGCGCTTTCTTAGCATAGGTGATTTTGCTATGTCTCCAACTTATATTAAAGAACTTGGAAATCATATAGGTTTTAGCGGCGGAAATGCTTATGTTTTTGATGTACCTGAAAATGAGTATTTCATGATGGGTGATAATCGCGATTATTCTTATGATAGTCGTTTTTGGGGTTCTGTTCCTTATAAGTTGATAGTAGGTAAACCTTGGTTTGTATATTTCTCTTGGGATAAAGATAAAAATGTTCGCTGGGAAAGGATAGGGCGTTTTGTTGACACCTTGGAAAATGATGAACAATATATCCATGATCATGATGATGAGGATAAATTAAGCTAATGTTTGTGAAAAACACAAACATTATATTTTTAAAAGCGTGATTTCATCACCTTTTTTTAATTCACTTGTATTTTCTTCGCTTATAAGTAAAAACTCACTTTTAATAAGTGGAAGTATCATACCAGATCCAAATTTATTTTCATTAAATGGTGTAAAAATATCTTTTTCTAAATTTCCTAAGATGAGATTATTTCTTCCACTTTTAAGCTTTAAATCCATACCCATTTTGGCGTAAAATGTTAAAGGATTATCTAGGTTTCCACTTAATAAATCAATGATTTTTTTAGTAAAAATAAAACAAGAAAGATAAGCTGCCATAGGATTTCCTGGTAAAATCAATACGAAATTTTTACCCTTTTGATAAAGCTTAGTAGGCCTTGCAGGGCGTGCTTTTAAACCTTTAAAAAGCGGAGTAAAGCCTAATTCATCTAAAGCTTTTTCCATAAAATCAGCCTCGCCAACGCTTGCACCTCCTGAAGTGATTAAAAGATCAAAATTTGTATTTTTTAAAGCCTCTTTAGTGCTTTTAAAATTATCTTTGATAATACCTAAATAAGAAGCATTTTGAAGCATGGTTAGTAAAGGCAAAGCATTGGCATTATAAATACTTTCTTCATCACATTCTTGCCAAGGTTCTTTTAGCTCATTTCCACTTGAAAAAATACCTATGCGAATTTTTCTTATGACTTCTATTTTATAAAGCCCTTGAGAAGCAAGTAGGGCGATATGTTTATCATTAAGTTTAGTGCCTTTTTGAAGTAAAAGTTCACCTTTTTTTAATTCTTCGCCTTTATAACGATAGGCATTGTATTGTTTAGGAGCTTTTTTAATGATGAGTTTATTTTCTTCTATATACTCATCTTCTAGCATTAAGATAGTATCAGCATTTTTGGGCATTTTAGCCCCTGTCATGATTTTATAGCATTCATTTTTAGCAACTGTATAAAAATTTTTATCTCCTGCAAAAATAGTTCCTTTAATTTCCAAAGCCTCATTGATATCAGCATAATTAAAAGCATAGCCATCAAGAGCAGCATTGTCAAAACTGGGTAGATTTTTTCTAGCATATAAATCTTTAGCTAAAATTCTATCTTTTGCTTTTTCAAGGCTAATAAGTTCACTTTCATCTAAGCATGAAATTTGATTTTCTAAGTCTTTTAAGGTTTCAAAGATATTTTTCATTCTTCAAGCCTTGTGATTTTTACACCTAAACCTTTAAATTTTTCTTCTAAATTTTCATACCCCCTATCAAGATGGTAAATTCTATGGACTTTGCTTGTACCTTTAGCTGCAAGAGCTGCTAAGATAAGGGCTGAGGAAGCACGCAAATCTGTAGCCATGACATCAGCAGCGTTAAGTTCTTTTCCGCCTACTATAGTAGCAATATGACCATTGAGTTTAATATCCGCACCCATTCTTAAAAGTTCACTTACATGCATGAAACGATTTTCAAATAGTCTTTCATCGATAATACTAGTTCCATTAGCTTTTAAGGCTAATGCCATAAACTGCGCTTGCATATCGGTTGGAAAGCCTGGATATTCACTTGTCATGATTTCTACAGGTTTAATTTCTTTAGCAGGAAGTAGGGTGATACCATCTTCTGCAATCAGAGTTTCAAAACCCATTTGATGAAGTTTTGCTAAAACTGCACTAAGATGAGTGGCGTTAACTTTATCTAAAGTAATTTTAGAATTTGTAATAGCCCCTGCACAAAGATAAGTTCCTGCTTCAATTCTATCAGGTATAACGCTAAATTCTTTAAATTCTAAAAGTTCCCCATCACTACCATAAATTTCAAGCTCATCTGCACCTATGCCTTTGATTTCAAGTCCTGCGTCTTTTAAAACTTCGCAAAGTTGAACTACTTCGGGTTCTTTTGCAACATTTAAGAGTTTAGTTTTACCTTTAGCTAAAGCTGCTGCCATGATGATGTTTTCGCTACCTGTAACCGTGATTTTATCAAAAAGAATTTCATTGCCTTTTAAATTTCCACTAGCTACGACATAACCTTGTTTGATTTGTATATTTGCCCCCATTTTTTCCAAGGCTAAAAGATGTAAATCAATAGGTCTTTGTCCTATAGCGCATCCTCCAGGTAAAGATACTTCACAATGTCCAAAACGAGCAAGTAAAGGCCCTAGAGTAAGTATGGAAGCACGCATTTTACGCACAATGTCATATTTGGCTATAGTTTGATTAAGAGTGATTGTGTTTAATAAAGCACTATTGTTTTCAAAATTGACCTTAGCTCCTAAATTTTCTAGTAAAGATATAAGAGTTTTTATATCAGCAACATTAGGAACATTGTTGATTTTTACTTCGTTTTTGGCAAGTATGCTTGAAACGATCAAGGGTAGGGCGGCATTTTTTGCTCCGCTTATTGTAACATTTCCGCTTAGATGATTTGTGCCTTCGATTTCTAGATAAGTCATATTTTTCCTTGAAAAAGTTTAAAAATGCATCATTATAGCATTCTTAAACTTTTGAAAAAATATAATCAAGCTTGTTGGCTTTGGAGTTCTTGAATTTGAGCTTGAATTACATCTGCTTGAGATTTTAGCACATCAATTTGTTTTTGAAATGTCGTTTTCATTTGTTCGTTAGCGTTTGTCATTTTTTGAGTAAGTTCTGCAATTTTAGCTAAAATTTCAGCTAATTTTGCTATTAAAGCCTCTAATGCGGGATTTACGCCACCTTTGCTACTTTGGATGGAATTTTGGTCTTTGTGGTTTTCTATTTTTTCTTGACTTACTTTGATTTCATATTCTTTTTCATTTTTTGAATTTGTTTGACTTAAACTTCTTGCTTCATCTGAAATTTGAATTTTAACCACATTGTCACTATGAACATTACTTACCAAATCATTGTCTTTGTTTATTTGTGTTTGATAATTGCTAAAATTTTTTGTCAAAGTATCTATTTTCATCTTAAATCTTTTTAAATTAATTTATATTGTTATCGGTTTTTTTATTTATAAATTTATATTAATGATAATTATTTTAAGGATATTTTATTTTAGATTTTCATATTTATATTTTAAATGCAAAAAAGACTAAAGCTTCATAAAGTTTTTAAGTATTTTTTTACCTTTTTGAGTTAAAACCGCTTCGGGGTGAAATTGCAATCCATAAATAGGATATTTTTTATGTTTAATTGCCATAATAATATTTTCTGAATTATGAGCTAAAATTTTGCATTTTTTAGGCATAGAACTAATATACAAAGAATGATATAAGCAAATTTCAATTTCTTTTTTAATACCCTTAAAAATAGGATCTTTTTTAAAATAAAGTTTAGAAATTTTACCATGCATGGGATTTTGTATTTTAGAAACCCTGCCGCCAAAAACTTCAGCTATACACTGATGTCCTAAACATATACCTAAAATTTTTTTATTTTTTTTAAAATATTTGATTGCTTTTAAGCTTAATTTAGATTCCTTGGGAGAATGAGGGCCAGGAGAGATGATAAGATGAGTGAAATCAAATTTTTCTAATTCTTTAGCTTTTTTAAAGGTATCATTTTTTATCACTTTACATTCAAAACCAAGTTCTTTAAGATAATAGATGATGGTATAACTAAAAGAATCATAATTATCTATAAATAAAATTTTCTTCATTGTAATTTTACCTTTTTTAAACCACGCACGGAATTAATACAATAAATATTTTCTGCTTCAAATAAATCTTGTTTAAATAATGCTTTTTCTTTTATCAAACCAAGATTGATTAAGAAATTTCTATATACGCCATTTAACATACCGCTTTGAATTTGTGGAGTATAAAATTGAGAGTTTTTTTCTAAGATGAGATTGGTTCTTGAACCTTCGCAAAGTTCATCTTTTTCGTTAAAAAAAGCTATGTCATAACACAAGTTTTGATGCCATTTGTATGAGTGTTGATTATAAAAAGTACGCAAAGAGCTTTTGTGATAGAGATTGTCACTTTTTGAGTTAATTTTATCATCACTTAAAAGCAAAATATCGTTTGAATTTTGTTTTAAGGCACTTTGTTGAAATTCGTATCTTCCGTCTTTGTATAAAATAAGCTTTAAAATTCCTTCTTTGTGTGGATTTTTAAAGGGTAGGGGAAAATTATAAAATAAAGAGTGTTTTTTATGGAAAATTTTTTCATCGAGTTTAAAAAGTGTAAAATTTTGATATTCTTTATAAGAATTTTTTTGATTTAAAATATTATAAAAATCTTTAAAGATGTTGTGAGTATTAAAATTAAATTTAAGAGCTGAATTTATAAGCCTTAATAAATGTTCTTTTAAAAATAAAATTTGAGAATTTTTAAAATACATGGTTTCAAAAAGATGAAAATCACAAGGATTTAAGATCGCGCTTTTAAGTTTTAATTCTTCAAATTCATCTTTGAAATTTGAGTCCCAAACCAAGCCACTACCCGTGCTATAAGTATAAATTTCATCTTGTTTTTCTAAGGTGCGTATGGCTACGCTAAATTTATTTTTATTTTTGTGTATTAAACCTATGGTTCCGCAGTAAATACCACGCTCTCTTTGTTCTAATTCTTTAATAAATTTGATACTTTCAAGCTTTGGAGCACCTGTAATAGAACCGCAAGGAAAGAGAGCTTTAAAAATTTGATATAAAGAAATATTTTTTTTAAGTTTTCCTTGTACGCTTGAAGTCATTTGATGTAAAGTAGGATGACTTTGAATTTCAAAAAGTTTGGTTTTTAAGCTTTTTTTTGTGATGATTTTTGAAAGATCGTTGCGTAAAAGATCGCAAATCATAACATTTTCACTTAGATTTTTTGTATCATTTTGCAAGAAGGTTTTATTTTCTTCATCTTTTATAGGATCTTTATCACGCTTAATTGTGCCTTTCATAGGTTTTGTAAATATTTTTCTTTTTTTGGTCTTGAAGAAAAGTTCAGGTGAGAAGGACAAAATTTCTCTTGTTTCATCTTTTATAAAAGCTTTAAATTCAGTATTTTGTCTAGAAAGCAAAAGTTTAAAAAGTTCAAAAGAATCCATTTTGCTATGAAATTTAAAATTTTGAGTGAGGTTGATTTGATAAACTCTTCCTTTGGAGATTGCCTCTTTAACCTTGATGAAATTTTCTTTGTAATTATCTTGATCTAAAAAATTTATAAATTCAGGAATAAATTTTTCTTCATCAATATCTTCTTTTTGAAATTTTTTTCTTTTTTTAAAAGCAAATATAGACAAATAAGCTTTTTTACTTGTGAAATTTTTATCTTGAAAATATCTATATAGCTCATAATCAGCAAGCATTAAAATATAAAAATCATTTTTATATTTTTCTATAAATTTAAAGCACTTTTTACTTTCTTTGTGGTTAAAGGCTTTTAAAGTGTGTTTTAAATCATAGTAAAAATATCCACCAAAAACAGCATAGTTTTCAAGAGTCACTTAATTCCTTTGCAACCTGTGCGGCAAGTTTTAATTTATCATTATCAAAATGAGTATAAATTCTTGAAGTATTTAAACTCGCATGTCCTAAAGCTTCTTGAACTAAAATTAAATCTTTTTGCTTTTTATAAAGTAGGGTGGCAAAAGTATGACGCAACATGTGAGCACCATTTTTTTGTTTGCGAATTCCTGCACGAAATAAAAGCTGTTCTACTATGCGACTGACATAAGATTGGGTCAGTGGAGTGCCTTTTTTATTGACAAAAAGCAGGGCGTCTTTGCTCATATAATTAATACTTACATTTTTAAGCAAATCGTAAATAAGTTCTTTTTTTATCATTACAACACGATATTTATTGCCTTTAGCTCTTATTCTTATGATATAAAGATCGTTTTCTTCGCTAATATCACCCATTTTGATATTGATAGCTTCGCTTACCCGTATGCCTGTAAAAATGATGATTTTAATAATAAGTTTATTGCGTATGGTATTGTTTTTAAAATCTGCATTTTCAATAGCATCAAGAAATTTTTTAAGTTCTTCTTCACTCATAAATTCAGGTAATTTTACCCCTTTAGAACCCGCTATACCTGCCCAGTTTTTAAGATTGATATTGAAAATATGCGCTTTTTCATCTTCTTCATTTTGCTTGTCTAAAAAATCAAAAAAATTAATCACAGCAATACGGTAATTTTTTTTACTTGCATCTGATAAAGCACCTGTTATACTTGCTAAAACTTCTACAATGAGTTCTTCATCAATCTGTTTTAAAGAGTAAAGCTTGTAAAAATTTAAATATTCAAATACTTTTTTTAAAGGATTAAAATAAGTATTAATTCCACTTAAACCAGCATTTCTTGCTTTTTTTGCTAGAGCGTCAAGTTCTTCAATGTTTTTTACACCTTTTGCAAGAGCAAAATTAACTTCTGCTAAAGCTTGTGGATTTTTTAATTCTTTGTTAGATAGCGAGTTGAGTTTAAATTTTACATATTTTGCTAGCCAAAATAAGAATGATTTTTCAAAATTTTCTTCACAATCTAAAGGGTATTTCATAAAAACTTTTCCTAAATCTAAAATTTTAGCTTTTTAACTAGAAAAGGTATTTTAGTATTAACTTAGTAAAAAAAAGCTTTTTTAGGAAAAAGTTTGTTTTTATATGCAAGCCAAAAAGATTGAAATATTTTTTTAAATAAATCTTATATCAATCATAAAAAGATATGATAAAAGGTAAAAATATGTAAAATTTATAATTTTGTATTGAAAACTGTAATTTTCAAACTTTTTTATATACACCTAGATTATTCTACTTTGATATAGATTAAGCTACTATTTTTACATACTTTTATGATTTTACCTTTTGAGTGAAATAAACTTATCCATAAAATATAATGTAAAAAATTGATAATTTTATTTTGTAAATTAAAATTATATTTTATTTTTCTTGAAAACTATAAAGAATATTTAAAAATTAAATGATTTTATATTATTATCAAAATATACATAAAAATGATAACTTGTGCATTAAATTTTTTAATCCCCTATTCTTGATTTTTAGTTAAAGTAAATATTCTTAGTTATAAAATTTTTAAGAATATTTTTATTTTAATAGTTTTATAATGGTTATTACATAAAAACTTAATAAAAAGTTTTATCAAAACCAAATTTCAAGGAGAAGGTAATGAAATTTCCAGTAAAATTAGCAAGATCTATTGTTGTATGTGCTTTTTTAGCAGGTATAAGTGCCAGTGCATTAAGTGAAGGTAAAGAATATGTAATTCTTAAAAATCCTATTGCTAACGCTGATAATTCATTGATTGAAATTTTTTCTTATCGCTGTACTCATTGCTATGATCATCACAAATTTAATACCATGGGTAAAGTTAAAGAAAAATTACCTAATTTAACTTATAAATTTTATCCTGTAAGTTCTATGGGAGATTATGGAAAGCAAGCTAATGAAATTTTTGCTTTTGCGGCATTTAAAGATGGTGTAAATAAAGCTGATCCTACGGATAAAAATAGCTTAACTCATAAAGTTGCTGAAGCTTATTTTAATGCATATTTTAAGAAAAAACAAAGATGGGAAAATGGTAAAAATCCTGAAGCTTTTTATAGTGTCGGTTTAAAAGCAATGAATGTAAGTAAAGCTGATTTTGAAAATTTCTTAAAAACTCCAGAGGCTGCAGAGCTTTTAAAAAGTTATGAAATTGCCAATCCTATTTCGCAAAATTATGGCACCCCTGCTTTTGTTGTTAATGGAAAATATCAAATCGTTCCAAGTGCAATTAACTCTCCAGAGGCTTTGATTGAAATTACTAAAGAACTTAGCAAGCAAAAATGAGTTGTATAAAAATGAAAGATAATTGCAGAAATTTTTCACTTTCCAAATGGCAAGATACGCGCAAACCTTGGTTAATTTTGATTATAGTTACTATAGGGCTTACTTGTATAGCGCATTTTTTATTTCAAGAATATCTTTTTATGGAACCTTGCGAACAATGTGTGTATATAAGATTTGATATGCTTGTTATGGCTATAGGTGGTATGATTGCATTAATCAACCCTAAAAATAATATTATAAAAATTTTTTCTTATGGCTTAGCTTTTTATGGAATTTGGCTTGGCTTGGAGCATTGTATAACTTTAAATCATATTCATGAAGTGGTTCATTCTGAAAATCCTTTTGCAGGTGTAGATGGATGTTGTGAAATTCCTATTTATCCATTTAATTTACCTTTGCATGAGTGGGCTCCTAGTTGGTTTTTGCCAACAGGAGAATGTGGGATGGATACCCCTGTAGTTCCAGAAAATGCTTATAATCATCTTAATGCTTTTCAAAAATTTTTTATAGGAACTCCACCTAATTTTGAAAATGGGCTTTATAGCAATGGTTGGTATTTGATTCCTAGTTTAAAGTTTATGAATATGGCAATTTGCTGTCTTATAGCATTTTTATGTTGTTTTATTGTGCTTTTTGCAATGTTTATAGTCTATGTTTTAGATAAAAATAAACCTAATGCTAAAATTTTTGCATTGGTGATTGTTATTTTGGTTTTGATGCTTAAATTTATAGGCGAACCAAAAAATCCAAATCAAAATATAGCTAGTTTAAATCATTTAAATCAAATCATTTAAAGATACTCTTAAAATACGCAACAAATTATTTTTGTTGTGTATTATTAAAATTTTATTAAGCTATCTTAGGATGGCTTAAATAATTTTAAAGGATTGATCATGAGACTTAGCAAAACTCTTTGTATGGCACTTTTGGCGGGTTCTACCCTACTTGCACCTAATGCTTTAATGGCCATGGGTGGTCCTAGTGGAGCGAAAATAGATTGGCAAATTCAAGGACAAATAGGTGCGATTAAAATGAATCCTTATGGATTGTCTCCTTTGACCGCTATTATTATGGATAATGGTTATGTCTTAAGTGATATAAAAGTAACCATTGTTCCTAAACCAAATGGTCAAACTATTTCTTATAATGTGAATTCTAAAATGGCTAAGACTTATGGTGGAATTCCTATTTTTGGACTTTATCCTTCTTATTTAAATACAGTAAAGGTAAGTTATACTAAAACTGCAAATGGTAAAAGTCAAAAAGTCATTGATGAGATTTATAAAATTACAACTCCAGGGGTTAGCATAGAACCAAGTGGAAGTACTGATCAAAGAGGAACTCCTTTTGAAAATGTGAAAGTATTAAAAATGGATCCAAAATTTTCAGATAGGCTATATTTAGTAAATAATGCTCCTGGAAAACAATCTGGCAAAGGCTCACAATCTGTATGGAATAATCCTGTAGGTGGTGCTATGGAATGGGATGAAAATTCAAATGTCTTTATCATAGATACTAAGGGTGAAATCAGATGGTATTTTGATAACGATAAACTAATGAACTGGGATAATATTTACAATCGTGGAATTATGATGGGTTTTCATCAAAACAAAGATGGAGCTTTAACTTGGGGATTTGGTCAAAGATATGTAAAATACGATATCTTAGGAAGAGAAATTTTCAATCGCAAATTACCTGCTACCTATATAGATTTTTCTCATGCTATGGACAATATGCAAAATGGGCATTATTTATTAAGAGTAGCTTCAGCAAATACTTTGCGTCCAGATGGTAAGCATGTACGCACAGTGCGTGATACTATTATAGAAGTAGATGAGAATGGTAATGTTGTTGATGATTGGAGATTGTATGAGATTTTAGATCCTTATAGAAGTACTATTATCAAAGCTTTAGATCAAGGTGCAGTGTGTTTAAATATAGATGCAAGCAAAGCGGGTAAAACTTTAAGCGATGAAGAACTTGCCAAAATGGATGAAAGCGACAAATTTGGAGATATAGCAGGTACAGGTATAGGTAGGAATTGGGCTCATGTAAATAGCGTTGATTATGATCCAAGTGATGATAGTATTATTATTTCTAGTCGCCATCAAAGTGCTGTTGTTAAAATTGGTCGTGATAAAAAAAATAAAATGGATTTTAGGGGCACATAAAGGGTGGAATAAAGAATTTCAAAAATATTTATTGCAACCTGTAGATAAAAATGGCAAAAAAATTGTTTGTGATGATGATTATAGCAAATGCCCAGGTTATGAAAATGACAATGGTGGATTTGATTTCACTTGGACGCAACATACAGGCTGGAGAATTGATAGTAAATCAAACAAGCGTTATATTTATATAAGTGTTTTTGATAATGGTGATGCAAGAGGAGCTGAACAACCTGCGTTTGCAAGTCAAAAATATTCTCGTGCTGTAATTTATAAAATCGATCAGCAAAATAAAACTGTGGAACAAATTTGGGAATATGGTAAAAATCGTGGAAATGAATGGTTTTCTCCTGTAACTTCTCTAACTCAATATGAACCAGATAAAGATTCTATTATGGTTTATAGCGCAACAGCTGGAATGGCTTTTGATCTTAGCAAAGGTGTAAGTCTTGGAGAGCCAAAACCTGAAATTGATGAATTTAACTGGGGTGCTAAGGAGCCTTCGGTTCAAATTCAATTTAGCGGTTCAGGCACGGGTTATCAAGCAATGCCTTTTAGCGTTGATCAAGCATTCAATCCTAAAAAATAAAACAATAAGCCCAAAAATAAATTTGGGCTTATTTATTTTTTTTAAATAAAATTATCTCTGAAAATTTTATTTAATCAAGGATATAGTATGCGTAATTTTTTTTGCAAATTTGTTTTAGCGCTTGTATTTTGCTCAAGTTTTGCGTTAGCAAATAATAGTTTTATTACTCTTAATCCAAATTTACCCAACTCCGAAAATAGTGTAATAGAAGCATTTTCTTATAAATGTATACATTGTTATAATCATCATAAATTTGGAACCCTTGAAAAACTAAGAGAAGCTTTTCCAAATTTGCATTTTAAACTCTATCCTGTAAGTTTAATGAATGGAGATTTTTCCAAAGAAATGAATGATCTTTTTGCCTTTGCTCAATACAAAGATGAGCAAAATGGTAAAGACGCGAGTTATTCTGATAGTTTATCTCATAAACTTGCTGATGTTTATTTTGTTTCTTATTTTTTAAACAAGCAAAGAAATTTTTCGAATTTAGATGAATTTTACGACATAGGTTTAAAGGCTATGAATGTAAATAAAAATGAAGTATTAAATTTTTTAAATACCCCAAAAGCTAAAGAAATTTTAAGCGAGTTTCAAAGAGCTAATGATATAGCTAAAACCTATGGCACCCCTGCTTTTGTTGTTAATGGAAAATATCAAATTAACCCAAGTGCAATCAATTCGATGCAAGATTTAGAAGATCTAGTTAAAAAATTAAGCAATATGAAATAATAAATTTTTTAAGGCAATAAAAATTGCCTTAAAATTATTTTTTGATCATATTTGTATAAGGTCCATAGCGATGTTGGGTTGTAGAAAAGCTATCATCATAAGGTCCTACATCCATATCTAAAGGTTTAACCTTTCTATCTGGAAAGTCTTTATCTCTATTTGCTTTAATAGGGCGAGCTTGTGAATTCATGTAAGCTGCTACATCATAAGCATCTTCAAGACTTAAGTCAGGCGCACCTTGAGGCATATTTTCTTTAATATAAGAAGCAGCTTTGATAAGACGATACATTCCAGCTCCTGTATTATAACTATCATTGCCCCAAAGTGGTGGATAAAGATAATACGCCCCTGCACTATCCTCATTTTTAAGCCCTAATCCATTTTCTTGATGACAAACGGCACATTTATCCATATAAATTGCCTTACCTTTTTTAAGATCAGCTGCTCTCGAGATGAAATCTATCTTCTTAAGCCCCTGCCCTTCTATCTTAGCTCCTACTGGAACTCCTTGAGATAACCATTGCATATAAGTTAGCATGGCTTTCATTTCAGGCGCATCACTAGGCATTCTTTTGCCATTCATAGAGCGTTCAAAACAGCCATTGATCCTATCTGCTAAGGTAATTACTTTATCTCCTCTGGCATTATATTGTGGAAATCTTGCCCAAATTCCTACAAAACCTGATTGATTTTGTACACTTCCACCATTAGCATGGCAACTTGAACAAGAAAGATTATTTCCCGCAAATCTTTTTTTAGGATCTTTGGCCTGTGGACCTACATATTTACTTGTTTCATTAAGAATTTTATTTCCCAAAATAACCATTTTGCTATATTCTGAATTTTTTGGCATTTTAGTTTCATCTATAGTACCATCTTCATTTAAAGCCTTAGGTAAATTCCATTTGGCAGTAGGTAGATCAATACCTGTTGCACTCTTAGTTTTTTCCAAATTTGGATCTAAGGCTAAAGCACAACTTCCACATAACAACAAAGTTAAAACTATAGAAAATTTATTCATCGTTTTTCCTCCTTAAATTTGTCTAATTCGAATTCAGTATATAACTTTGCTTCAAAAAAGTCAATAAAAGTTAATAATATTTCAATAAAAAACTTCAAATTCTTAAAACAATATTTATTTGCCTTATAATTAAAACTTTAAAATAAAAATAAAGTTTTTTTTGATAAAATTGAAGCTTGCAATATTTTTAAAGGTTGGTTTAATGAAAAATTTAAGCATTCAAGAAAAAAAAGACTTAGATAACTGCGTTTTTCAAAATCTTGGAAGGCAAGATACTTTTACTTTAAGTGTGATTTTTAAAAATTTTTATTTAAAAATTAAAGCATTTATTTATTCTAAATAATACCACTTAAAATCTTTTTTTGTGTAAGAAAGATCTTTAAAAGAAGGCGATTGGATAAATAGTTTGCACTCTTTATCCAAATTTTCTATTCCGTATATTTTCATAGCCATTCTTGAGTCATGTCTTGTAAGTTCTATTCCAACGCAAGCTTGATTGTTGATTTTATAAAGCAAAGTACCGCCATCTTTTTCATCTATATTTAAAACATCCAAATTCTTATCTTTACTCATATCTTTTACATCTTTACTAAAAGAATATCGGAGTTTATAATATATCATAATATCCTGCATGGTATTTTTCAAATTTTGTAAATTTTCATTAATCAAGTATCCATTATTTTTATAAAGTTTTAAAAAATCTTCATTAAGAAATTTTTGAAAACTTTTATCTTTAGATAATTTTTGACAAGAGTTATAGCTATTTAAAATTCTAACTTGACCAGCTTCTATTAAAAGCTCAAGGCAATCTTTATTTTCTTGTGAAAATTGTACTAATTTAACTTCTTGAATCTTAAAATCTTTGTTCGGTTTTTTTTCATAAGCAAAATCATTTAATTTTTCGTAAATATTAGCAAAACTTAAAGAATATAAACTAAAAAAAAATAAAATACACTTTTTCATTGAAAAAAATCTTTGTATTTATTTTTTAGAAATTCCACGACTTCTAAAATTTCATCAACCCCTTCTTTGTTCGAATTTTCGAGCACATTATCTATATTATCGATATAAGCTTCTATTGCATTTTCTAATTTTTCTCTTTTAACTCCAGCGTATAAAAGCATAGCTTCTAAAACTATGCTAAGCTCATATTGTAAATCTTCTAGTTCATTTTTTAAGGTTTTATTATTGTTTTGATTCATTGTTTTCCTTTTTAAGTTCTTTGCTTTTAATTAAATCAATAATTTGAGCCTTAATATGATTATAATTTGCTCCATCTTTAAATGTCGCAAAAAGTCCACCGCTAGCATTTTTATGTCCACCACCACCTACTAAATTTTTAGCCATTAAACTTACATCTATTTTTCCATTTGCACGAAAACTTAAGGTTTTTCTAGAACTAACATCAATAAAAAAGTCATAATCAGGATTTTTTACTAAAAAATCATTTCCAATAACAGAAGTATTGCCTATATTTGAAGTTAAGATGCCTTTATGGCCTTCATATTCTATACTGAAATTTTCTTTTAGCTCACTTAGTTTTTCAACTACAAAATAAGAAATTAAATTAGAAAGAGTATCATCATTTTTTCTGGCAAAATAATCCTTTTTTATAAAATGAGTAGCATTATCGAGTAAAATATTCGCATTTTCTTTTCCTATAAATTTCCAAGCCTTATCAAGCAAGAAAAACATATAATCAATTTGCGATTCTTTAAACATTACGCGATTTATTTCTTTTGCATTGGCAATCAAGCCTAAAAAAACCTTTCCAAGTTCAAAATTTTCATCCTCGCTTAGCCAAATATCAACAGCATTAACTACATCAACAAATTTTGAAAGTTTTAAAACTGGGGTGCAGATTTTAGAGAAAAAATCATAAACGATTTTAGTTGCACATCTTTTAGAATCAAGTAAATACCAAGAATATTTTTGAGCGCATTCTTCACCACTCTGATGATGATCAAGAAGAAAAATTTTAATATTTTTCTCTTTACAAATTTTTTCAAATTCTTCGCATTGATTTAAATTTAAATTTAAATCTGTTATTAGAATAATAGCTTTTCCGAAATTTTCATCTTTTTCTATATCGCCTATAATAGAGTTAAAATTTTCATTAATTTCTTTACCATAATTAGAATTATAAAATTTCACATTTTTAAAATAAAAATTTACTACAAATTGACAAGCATAACCATCAAGATCTGTGTGCGAAAGATGATAAATTTTCATTATATTCCTTAAAGTTCTATCCTAATAATACCCTCGGTATTAAAATTTGTATTTTCTGCAATTTCTGCAAAACTTAACACTACTATATTAATGCTAAAATTATAACAAATATCAGCAATGAATTTTCTAAGTTGCGGTTCAACGCAAAGTATAAAAGGCTTGATACGACCATTTGCTACCGCGGCAACTTCAGCCCTTAGAGTATCTACTAAAGTGCCTGTTTGAGCTACACTTAAAGGCAAGTGATAACTTCCATCTCTAAATTGTACATTTTCCATTAAAACTGCAGAGCTAGCAGAGTCTAAGATAAAAATATCCAAATTTCCTTTATCATCTAAATACATATTTGTAATCATCCTAGCTAAAGACGCCCTTACATGTTCAATAATCATATCAAAACTCTTGCTTACTTCTGCTATATCGCTTACAGATTCTAAAATAGTAAGCATATCTTTAATTGGTATGTGATGCTTAAGCAAGTCTTTGAGAATTTTTTGAATAAGACTTACAGGTGCAACACCTAAAGCACCTTCTACAATGATTGGATAATCATTTTTAACCTTATCAAGAAGATTTTGCACCTCTTGGCGTGTAAGAAGTTCGCTTGCGTGTGCTTTGATAAGTTCGCTCATATGTGTTGAAATAACACTTGCAGGATCTATTACTATATAGCCATTTAATGTTGCTTCATCTTTTAAATTCGCATCAATCCAAAGTGCATCAGAGTTAAAAGCAGGTTCTTTTGTAGCAATCCCTTCTATCTCTTCTGTGATAAAACCACTATCCATGGCTAAATATTTATCCGGATAAATTTCAGCACTTGCTATAGACACGCCCTTGAGTTTAAAACTATACTCATTTGGTTTAAGTCTTAAATTATCTCTTATTCTTATTTTTGGCATTAAAAATCCTAAACTTTCAGCAATACTTCTTCTCATTGAGCGAATTCTTTCTGTAAGTTCGTTTTCAGCAAGCTTAATAAGTCCGTATCCAAGTTCAAGTTCTAAAATTTCAACTTTGAGTATGTCGTTAATCTTGTACTCTTCTTCTTTGAGAATTTCCTCTTCGCTTTTCTTAGCAGGTGCTGCCGTTGTCCCACCTGCTCCACTTTGAGATGCAGCTGCGGCACTTGGTTTGCTTTTTTTAACTGTGGTTATATCAATTTTACCTTCCTTAACCTGCTTGGTAAGATAGCCAAGACTTAAAAAAACTAAAGCCATAAAGCCCAAGGATAAAGTTGGCAAACCAGGTACTAACGCAAAGATAAAAAGTACAAAACCTACTATTAAAAGTGTGCGATATTCACTTAAAAGTTGAGTTAAAGTTCCTTCTGCAAAATTTTCCTCATCTTTGCTTGCACGAGTGATAATTATAGCGGTTGCAGTAGAAGTAATAAGCCCTGGAATTTGCGATACAAGTCCATCGCCTATGGTTAAAATAGTATAAGTAGATGCAGCATCGCTTAAAGCCATATCGTGCTGAAAAGATCCTATTAAAAAACCACCTATGATATTTATAATAGTTATGATAATTCCTGCAACAGCATCTCCTTTGATAAATTTAGAAGAACCATCCATTGCACCATAGAAGTTTGCTTCAGCAATAACTTCTTGACGTCTTGCTCTAGCGGTTTGTTCATCGATAAGTCCTGCATTTAAATCCGCGTCAATAGCCATTTGTTTACCCGGCATTGCATCAAGTGTAAATCTTGCTTGTACTTCAGAAACCCTTGTACTACCTTTTGTTACAACCATGAAATTAATCAATACTAAGATACAAAATACAATCACACCAATGACCATATTTCCACCAACAACAAATTCTCCAAATGCTGCTATAATCTCACTCACAGCTTCAGGGCCGTTTTGCCCTTCGCTTAAAATCATCCTTGTAGTAGCTATATTTAAAGAAAGTCTAAATAAAGTAATAATCAAGATTAAAGTTGGAAAAGTTGTTAAATCTGTCGGTTTAGGTATATAAATAGAAATTAAAATAATTAATACCGATAAAGCTATACTTAAAGCTAAGAAAAAGTCCAAAATAGGACTTGGTAAAGGAACTATAATAATAGCTAAAATGCAAACTAAAAAACCAACAATAGTTAAGCTTTTAGCTTTTAAAACAGGAGCAATTAAAGGCCCCAAAAAAGGAAAAACTAAATCGACTATTTTATTTTTTGCCATTATTTTTCATAATATCTTCTAAAGTAATAGAATCTAAAAATTCATCTACTTTATTTTGTAAATTTACTAACATAGGCATTAAGGTGCAATTTTTTTCTTTATTATTTGGACAAGTACCACCGCTGCATTCAAATACACTGATATCCTTTTTTTCAGCACTATTAACAATTTCTTTTATAGTATATTGATTTGGTTCTTTGATTAATGCAAAACCACCTTTTGCCCCTTTAAAGGATTTTAACAAGCCATCTTTAGCTAAAGTTTGTAAAATTTTAGCTAAAAAACTTTTGGGAATATCAAGCTCTAAAGCTAAAGAATCTACATCTTGAGGTGCTTCTTTTTGAGAAATATAAATTAAAGAAAGTAAAGCGTATTCGCTAGCTTTGGTAAATAGCACAAATTCTCCTTATTATAACTACAGAAATAGCTGTAATTATAATAAATAATTCTTAGAAAAAGACTTAAATTTTGACAAAACCTTCTAAAAAGGATAAATTCAGTTTATTTTTTGCTTTTTAAGATAAAATTACAGTTCTTTAATTTTATTATTTTACCAATCAGGAGGTCTATCATGGCTTTGGATTCGGCCAAAAAAGCAGAAATAGTTGCGAAATTCGCTAAAAAACCAGGTGATACTGGTTCAACAGAAGTTCAAGTAGCTCTTTTAACTGCAAGAATTGCAGAACTTACAGAACATTTAAAAATCTACAAAAAAGACTTTTCATCAAGACTAGGACTTCTAAAACTTGTAGGTCAAAGAAAAAGACTTTTATCTTATCTTAAAAGAAAAGATTATAATTCTTATAGTAAGTTAATTACTGAATTAAATCTTAGAGATAAATAATTTTTAAGCCCTTTTTACGGGGCTTTTTCTTTTTAAATTTCTTCTTTTGTAATCAGTTTTATATATCAAAAATACAAGAAAAATCTTACAAGATTTCCCTTTGTCCTTTGGCATCAGGTTCGCTTAAAATCCCGTTTTGCGTAAGTTGTTCAATAATATTTGCAGAGCGGTTATAGCCGATTTTTAAACGGCGTTGCAAATAAGAAATGCTTGTTTTTCCATCTTCTAAGATCACTCTTTTGGCTTCTTCATAAAGCTCATCTACTTCCCCATCAAAGCTTTCATTTGTTGTAACACCCACGCTTTGCTGATCTTTTAAAAAGCTTTCATCATATTCTACGCTTTGTTGATCCTTTAGAAAATCCACGATTTTTTCTATTTCAAATTCGCTTGCAAAAGGCGCATGCAAACGCACTATAGAGCTTGTTCCAGGAGGAGTAAATAAACAATCCCCTCTTCCAAGTAAACTCTCAGCACCCATAGCATCTAAAATAACTTTAGAGTCAACTTTTTGCCCTACTTTATAAGAAATTCTACTTGGCAAATTCGCTTTGATCAGCCCTGTTACAACATCAACAGAAGGTCGTTGTGTAGCTACAATCAAGTGAATTCCACTTGCTCTTGCCATTTGTGCAAGTCTTCCTATATAAAATTCTACATCTTTACCCGCAGTCATCATCAAATCGGCAAGTTCATCAATAATTACTACAATAAAAGGGAGCTCTTCGCTACCTAATTCTTTCATTTTTTCATTGTAATTTTCTATATTTTTGGTTTTTGCATCTGCCATTAAACGATAGCGTCTTTCCATTTCAGCCACCATATTTGAAAGCGCATTGACCGCTTTTTTTGGATCTGTGATAACAGGAGTTAAAAGATGAGGAATATCATTATAAATGCTAAATTCAAGCATCTTAGGATCTATCATCATCAAACGCAAGGTTTTAGGAGAGTTACGATATAAAAGACTTAAAAGCATAGAATTTATCCCCACACTTTTACCGCTACCTGTAGTTCCTGCGATGAGTAAATGCGGAAGTTTTTTAAGATCGGTTACAAAAGCATTGCCTACTATATCTTTGCCCAAAGCTATAGTTAAAGGACTTTTAGCATTTTTAAAAACTTCGCTTTGTAAAATTTCTCTTAGATAAATAGTTTGAATTTCATCATTTGGGACTTCTATGCCTACAACATCTTTTCCTGGTATTGGAGCTTGAATACGGATTGATTTTGCCATTAAAGCCATAGTTAAATCATCTTGTAAATTTAAAATACGACTTACTTTTACATCTGCGCTAGGACGAAATTCAAAAGTAGTTACAACAGGACCAACATAAGTGCTTATAACATCGCCACCTATTTTAAAACGACGCAACTTTTCAAGAAGATTATAAATTTTTTTATCTATTTCACTTTCATTGATTTCTTGTCTATGCTCTTTTGGATTAGCTAAAAAATCTAATGGTGGCAAGGTGAAATCTTTTGGTTTTTCTATCTCACCCTGCTCTATTTCACGCAATAAAGCTTGGTTAATAGCAATTTCTTTGGCTAAAACTGCTTTTTGAAGTTTAATTTCTTGATCATTTGTTTTTTCATTATCGATTTTAATTTCTGTATTTTGGATAAAATCGAGTGTATTTTTTTCTTCTATAACTATTTCATTTATATTTTTTATAGGAGTAGGTTCTATATAAGGATGATTTAACTCTTCTACAATAGGAGTAAATTCGAAGATATTGTCTGCTTTATCTGGATTTTTATTTTCATTTATTTTGTTTGATTCTTCTGTTTCTGTTTTGATTGTCTTTGAGTTATTAAAACTGTATTTATTCCCTTCTATAATATCGCTTGAATTTATCGCATCATATTCTTCTAATTTTTTAATTTCTTGTTTTACTTTATTTTCTAAAATTTCATTTTGATAGGCTTTGTATTCTTGTTCTAGTTTTTCTTTTTTTATCAAATTCTCTCTAAGTTCAAGCTCTTTTGTGAAAATTTTTGGTTTAACTTCCTGTTTAGAAACTGGAATTTCAATATTTTTACGCTTATAACTTGGCTCATCTAAATTTTTATTTGTATCTATTTGCTTTATATCTTCAAGTTTTTTAGGTTTTAAAAAACGTTCAGGAATCATATCTACCCCTTCTTCTGAAATAAAATTAAAATCTTCATCAAGGCTAATGCTCATTTTGCTAGCCTTTTGTGCGAAATTTCGCACTTGTTGAGAATGCTCATAAACAAAACTTCTTGATTCTTTTAAGCTTTGTGTATCAATCTCTATGGTTTCATCTAAAATTTGATTTTTTAGTTTTTCAAAGTTTTCCTTAGCTGTGGTAATTGAATTTTTACTTGCATTGATATTGCAATCTTTGATTATCTGTTCTAAGTTATTGGTTTTTTCTTTTTTATTTATTTGCAAATTCTCATAAATACTATCTTGCAAAATATTTAATTTTGGAGCCATAGGTTCTGATTTACCTACATCTTCTTTCTCATTTTCTCCGCCAAATACACGCATAAGTAAAGATTTAAAAGCTTGCTCTACTTTTAATAAAAAAGTAAAATCTAATTCTATTTTTAAAATTTCTTTTGCAAATTTCGGAAACAATAAGATCAAAGAAAATAGCAAAAGTAAAAGAGCAAAAATTCCACTCCCTGTATGTCCTAAGATTATAGAAAAAAATCCATATACAATTTCTAAAATATACCCAAACTCTCTATAAAAGACAGAAAATAAAAGCAAAGTAGAAAAAAAGGCCAAAGAAAAACCAAAAAGCTCTCTACGCTTAAAATTTTCTATTTTATAATTTTTTCTATAGTAAAGATAATTTAACACAAGTAAAAAAAATGGATAATAATACCCAAATTCTCCAAATAAAAATAAATTAGCCTTGTAAACCCATTCTCCCATGCTAGGTGCTAGCATACAAAGACAAATATAAAAAATAACAAGTGTAGAGCTGGTAAAAATGGCTTCTTTTTTAATATTCTTTCCTTAAAAATAAAATCAAAGCCAAATTATACCATAAATTTTTACATATAATTTAATAAGCTAAGTTGAGAAATTGTTGTACTAGCCTTAAGAGAAGCTTGATATGCAAGTTGAACTTGCATTAAATTCATCATAGCTTCACCATAATCTACATCAATAACATTTGACTTAATGCTTTGCACATTTACGCTTAAGAAATTTACTCGAGTATTGACACCATCTATAGTATTATGATAAGCTCCCATGGTTGTATTAAGCTTGCTGATATGATCTGCTAAATGATCGAGTCTTTCTAAAGCTCCTTGCATTCCGGTATTTCTTGGATCGGCCGAATTTCCATCGGCTCTCATATTACCACTTAAAACCGCATCTATCATAGTATCTAAATCTTTTATAAGATCAACATTTGGTTCATCTATAACTAAAGCATTATTGGCACTAAAACTAAAATTTGGACCATTCTCTACTTGCGCAGTTGTAGTATAAGGTGGTTGCGGAAAATGTCCACTTTGAGAATCACTTAAAGAAATTCCTATGTTGGTTCCTGAGGATAGCTTATCGGTAACGCTAATGCGACCTTTATAATCCATGCTTACATCAACAGTAGCTTGAGAATCTTTCATGAGTTGTTGTAAACTATTATAACCATTTGCATCAACTTTTCCATTTGTAGCTGTTATGCTTTGGGTTGGAATTTTATCTGCGGCAAACATACCTATAATATCATTGATTTGACCATAAGTAATATCATTTGATCCTGTAACAACTCCACTATTTCCAGTTGCAGGATCAGTATGGGTTATAGGAAAACTTATGGTTTGACCTGGAATATTAGGATCAGGATAGCTTACAGTTGAAGTTTGTAAATTTATAGTAACATCGTAAGAATTTCCACCTTTGGAATTGACTTTTAAATTTAAAGTAGTACCATTTAGACTATTTCCTGCCATTACCTCGCTAAGTTTGGTTGAATCAGTTGCATAAGCATTACTTCCTTTAATAACTTGAGAAACATTACCATAAACAGTATTTCCATCTTTTTCAAAATAAACATTATCATAATCTGCACCATTGGCTTTGTTGCCAGCTGAATCAGTCATATTGCTTTTAATAAAATCAGTTTGAGCTAAACTAAAGGTAAACTCTTGCTCTTTTCCATCTTTTCCTGTTAATTTAATAGTAACTGGACTAGTTGGATTGGTAATATCACCATTTTTCATAGCCTCTTGCATAACAGCATTGGTAACATTATCCATGTTAAGATCATTATCCTTAACAAATTTTTCCATTGCTTTGAAACTTTCTGTTTTGTCCATTTGTGGAGTATAGGCTACGGCATGAAAGTCTAATTTATTATTGCCTTGTTTTAAATCTGTGATTTGAATTTGACCACTATTATTGATGCTTACTTCTACAACTTTATTATTAGCAGTGTTGCCATAAAGTGCACCAATTTGCTCTAATACATCTTCTATTTTATCATCTGGTTTTACTAAAACTGCACTTTTAAAGCTTGTTCCATCTGGTTTTGTTCCTTGAACATAGAGTGTTGAAGGTGGAAAATTAAGTTTTCGGTCTTTATCTTCAAAATCTATATCCGGATCTAATTTTCCATCTTTTACATAATTTTGCCCGATAAGCTGCTTCCAAGCAGAATCCCCGTTTAAATATTCTTGTTTATCTTTATCTGTATAACGATTATCTGTAAAACTGATATTAGTAGTAATTTGTTTTTTATAGTCTCCATCTGCTTTGAAAAATAAATCCCATCCAGGTATATTATAAGGACTTTCAGTTCCAGCTCCAGTTACTACATTGATATTATTTTTATCTCCATAATAATTACCATTGGAATCAAAAGGTTTATTTGCAACTTGTGAGCCTGCAAAAAGATACTGACCATTAACGCTAGTATTTGCAAGCTGAACTATACTCTCTTTTATGCGTTCTAATTCTTTTGCTATAGCCTCCCTTGAAGTTTGAGAGTTCCCATCACTTGCAGCTTGAGTTACTTTAACTTTAAAATCTTCAAGAAGTTTTACCATATCTTGCAAAGCTTTCATGCTGTTTTGAGTCATTTCTTTTGCACTGTTTGTTGCTTGTTTTACTTGTTCTAATGTTTTAATTTCATATTCAAGACGCGTATTATCTATATAAATGCTTGCATCTTCATATGAATTTTGTATTTTTAAACCTGAAGCAAGTTGTTGAGATATCTGATATAAAGCACTTTGACCACCCATAGAATTATTCACACTATTTGTGAAATTAAGTTTATTTGTAATTCTCATTTTTTTCCTCTAAAGTATTAAAGTTAAAATCTTTTCAAACATTGCTAATAAACAAAAGCAATAACTGTTCCAAAAATTTAAATTACATAATTTTATATAATCTTTTTGAAAATACTTTTTATTTTTAAAGTATTTTTTAGTCTAAAAAAGTATAATTTCAACTTTAAATCTTAAAAATGAGCCCGAGTGGTGAAACTGGTAGACGCGCCAGACTCAAAATCTGGTAAGGGCAACCTTGTGTCGGTTCGAGTCCGACCTCGGGCACCACTTATTTTTTGCGGGAATAGCTCAGGGGTAGAGCACAACCTTGCCAAGGTTGGGGTCGCGAGTTCGAATCTCGTTTCCCGCTCCATAGAGTAAAAAAATATAAAATCTTTATTAATTATAAATTCTCACTTTTCTCTAATACTAAAAAATACTCATTTTCTAGAATTTCAAGTTCTTTTTGCATTACTTCAAGCTCTTGATAAAGCTTGTTAATACCTATTTCTTGATATACATTTGGATCGGATAAATCTTGATTTAATTTAGCTATCTTTTGCTCTAAAAAATCTATTTTTTCAGGATGGTTTTTTAATATCTCATTTTCTTTGTAGCTTAATTTTTTAGAGCTTTTTTCTTTTTGGTTATTATTTTGCTCTTGGGTTTGAAGCTCTAAAGCAAAATTATCCAATTCTTCAATTTCTTTTTCATTTTCAAGATATTCAGTATAAAGAGTGTGTAAAATATTTATATATCCATTTCCCTCAAAAGCATAAAGTTTTGTTGCGATTTTATCAACAAAATATCTATCGTGTGATACTAGCAAAATAGCCCCTTCAAAACTAAGTAAGTATTCTTCTAGTATATTAATCGTAGCTATATCAAGATCATTAGTTGGCTCATCTAAAATCAAAACATCATATTCTTTAGTAAAAAGCAAGGCTAAAGCAACGCGATTTTTCTCTCCACCACTTAAAAGAGCCACACTTTTATCTAAAAATTCCTTAGGAAATAAAAAATTTTTCAAATATCCATAAACATGCATATTTTTACCACGAACTTCAACCCTATCTCCACCATTGGGACAAAAAATTTCAAGCAAGCTTTTATCAGAATTTACCAAGCTTCTAGCTTGATCAAAATATCCTATCTTAAGCTCTCCGCGTTTTATTTCACCGCTATCTTGTTTTATTTGCCCTAGAAGAATTTTTAACAATGTCGATTTTCCACAACCATTTCTTCCTACGATAGCTATGCGTTCACCTTGTAAAATACGCGTTGAAAAATCTTTAAAAAGATTTTTATTGTTTATATTTTTGCTTATATTTTTAAGCTCAAAAAGCATTTTTTTACGATTGATCGTTTTTCCTCCATTAAAATTTAAGGCCGCTCTTGAAATTTCAAGTTTTAAGCGTTTGATTGCTCCGGGATTTTTTTTCGCTTCTTCACGCATTTTAAAAATGCGTTCTTTTCGTCCTTCATTTCTTTTAAGTCTTGCCTTAACCCCTCTTCTAAGCCATTCTTCTTCGCTTTTTAATTGCTTTAAAAGAGTTTCATGGCTCTTAGCAAGGCTTTGCAAAATTTGTGTTTTTTTCTCTAAATAGTTTGCATATCCGCCTTTAAAAATACTAAGTTTACCCTGCTCCACTTCTATACACTTGTGTGCTATAGCGTTAATAAAATATCTATCATGGGAAATAAAAATCACACACATCTTTGAATTTTTTAGCAATTCTTCTAAAAAGCTTGTCATATATACATCTAAATGATTAGTTGGCTCATCAAGCAATAAAATATCAGGATTTTTTAGTAAAAGTATGCAAAGGCCAACGCGGCGTATTTCTCCACCACTTAAAGTAGATATAATACGATTTTCATACTCAAGCAAACTAAATTCTTTTAAAACGCGTATTATTTTAGATTCTATATTCCAAGCATCTTTACTATCAATCAAAGTCATAAGCGTATCTATTTTTTTAAGATAATCTTTATTGCTAGGATCTTCTTCTAATTTTTTATGCAGTATTTCATATTCTTCTAAGGCATTGTAAATTTCTGCAAGCTCTTGCTTGATGGCTTCTTTTACACTTAAATTTGCGTTAAAATCAACGGTTTGTGAAAGCATGGCTATGCTTTTTCCATTTTGTCTTATTACTCTACCGCTATCTAAAGGAAGTGCGCCTAAAAGCGTTTTTAAAAAAGTAGATTTTCCTTCTCCATTTTTGCCTATAATGGCAATCTTTTCTCCCTCGTTTGCGCTAAAATTTACTTCATTTAAAACTATTTTGTCTCCAAATTTTTTTGAAGCTTCAATTAAATCTATAAGAGCCATTTTTTATCCTTGACTGAGTTTAAAACTAAAACTAGAACCATAGCCTAAAGTGCTAGAAATTTCAAGATAACTTTTATGTATACTTAAAATTTTCTTTACTAAAAAAAGTCCCAAACCAAAAGAATTATCACTTTTTACATCAATTTTATAAAATTTTTTTGTAATCAATTTTATTTTATCTTCTTCTATACCTTTTCCAAAATCTTGCACTATTATCTTTTGATCTCTTGCTGTTAAAATGACTTCTTTTTGACTATATTTTAAAGCATTAGAAAGCAAATTTATAATCACTTGCTCGATTAAAAATTCATCAGCCTTAACTTTCGTGCTTTTACCTTGCAATACAACTCTTTCAAAGCCTGGGTTTTTAGTGATTTTTTCACACAGAGAAAAAAGATCAAATTCTTGCATCTGCAAGGCTTCACTATTAAGATTAAAAACAAAATTAAGCTTATGGGTCAAAGCATTAAGCTTAATGCTTTGACGCGAAATTTTTTCTAGCAATTCCTTTTTTAATTTTTTATCTTCCAATTTCTCATCTTTTAGCATCTCTAAGCTAAGATCAATCACGCTTAATGGATTTTTAAGCTCATGAGAAATAGCAGAAATCACACTAGCAAGCTGAGTATTTTTTAAAGTGATTTTATCGCTTTGTTTTTTATTTTTCTGGGTATTCTTTAGAATTTTATCCTTAGTTTTTAAAAGCTTCTCATTTAGCAAATTAAATTCTTTAAACATTCCTTTTTCTAATATAACAACTTTATGATCCCCTATAGAATCTAAAAAATCCAAAATTTTATTAAAATTTTTCTCTATTCTTCTACCTAGCAACAACATTAAAATAAAAACAAACAGCAAGGACACTCCAAAACCGATTGCCATTTTTGTCCAAAAAAGTTCTAAATCTAAAAAACGAGGATAAACAATAATAATATATTTATATCCTTTGTAAATAAAGCTTTTAGTGAGAATTTTTTTTGAATCGAAATTTAAAATTTTTCCTTCTTTAAGATTAGAAAAAAAATCAGGATTTTTTACAGAACTTATTTTCATATCATTGTTTAGGATAATAAAATCAGCCCTAGTATCTTTAGCAAAATCCTTGATATTAGCATCATTTAAATGTTCTAAGAGAGAAAATTTTAAAACATCATCAAGGCTTTTGATTTTTTGCTCATATTGTTTTATAAGCAAGAAATTAAGATAAGAGTTAGTAAAAGTACAAAAAATAAACCCAAAAATCAAAGCCAATACAACAAAAAAAACTATAAAAATATTTTTAGTTTTTAGCATAATTTATAGCCAACACCTCTAACGCTTATAATATGATCTTTTAGTTTTGGAAATTTATTTCTAAGTCTTGTTAGAGCTATATTGATTGTTTTATCACTTGTAGTATCATCTTTCCAAACGCTTTCGCTTAAAAATTGTCTAGTAAGCAAGGTATTTGGATTTTCAAAAAAATATTTTAAAAGCTCATAGTCAAGATTTGAGATTTCTAATTTTTGATTTTTGTAAAAGAATTCATAATTAGCCAAATCTAAAATAAAATCACCAAAAGATAGTTTTTCTTCTTCTTTTTTATGGCGTTTTAAAATTGCTTTAATGCGAAGCAAAAGCTCATTAAAATCAAAAGGTTTACAAACATAATCATCACAACCACTTTCAAAGCCTTCGAGCAAATCTTGATGCAAAGCCTTGGCTGTAAGAAAAATAACTGCTTCTTTATATCCTTGCTCTCTTAAATCTTGAATTTTTTCTAAAGAATCTCCACTGGGCAAATTTCTATCGACTATTAAAAGATCGATTTGCTCATTATCGAGCAAATCTTCAACTCCAAAAAAATCCACTAAAGATATAACTTCATAACCACTAGATTTTAACTTTAAAACAAGCAGTTCGTTTAAATCTATATCATCTTCTATAATTAAAATTTTAAATTTCAACATATTGGACAAATACACACGCCTCTAATTGTTTTAGTTCATCTAATACTTCTTTCTGAACTTTTTCATCAATCAAAACAACAGCCAAAGCATACCCAAAACCATCTCTACCAAGCCTAAAATCAGCTATATTGATATTTTTAGCTGCCAAAACGGAGCTGATTTTAGCTATAACTCCTGGTATGTCTTTGTTTTTAAAAATAATCATTTTCCCTTTTGGCTTAAAATCAGTTTTAAAGCCATTTAATCCAACTATGCGTTGTTCATTTTCATTAAACACTGTTCCTGAAACACTGATATTTGAATTTTCGGTGATAATTTTAACGCTAAGTTTATTATTATAACCACTATTTGGAAGAGTTTCGCAAGATAATTCAACTCCTTTTTCTTTGGCAACAAATTCTGCATTAACATAATTAATTTTCTCTCCTAAAATTCCACCCAAAGCACCAACAGCTGCAAAGGTTAGCATAGAATTTGCATACTCGCCAATAATTCCTTCAGCCTCTAATTTAATACTTTTTATAGGATTTTTATCAATTTGAACAGCTAAAAAAGCCATTTTAGAAACAAGTTCTATATAAGGAGCTACAAAAGGTGGTAAATCTTCGGTTTTAATTGGCAAATTTAAGGCATTAGGATAAGCCACGCCTCGTGCTGCACTTAGTGCTTGCTCACAAGCTTCTCTTGCGATATTGTCTTGACTTTCTAAAGTATTTGCTCCTAGGTGAGAAGTAACTGAAATATTTTCAAAGTCTAAAAGAGGATGATTAGTCGCAGGTTCTTTATTGAATACATCTATACCAAGCCATGCTATTTTACCACTTTTTAAACCTTCATATAAAGCCTCTTCTGTGTACAATCCTCCGCGAGCACAATTTATTAATCTTATTCCATCTTTCATTTTTGCAATTTCTTGCTTTCCTATCATACCATTGGTTTCTTTGGTTTTTGGTGTGTGAATGGTAATAAAATCACTTTTTTCTAAAATTTCATCCAAATTTTTTGCTTGCTCCATATCTAAATCTGTAATCTTAGAAGCAGAAATATACGGATCGTAGGCTAAAATTTTCATACCAAATGCTTTAGCACGGATAGCTACTCTTGAACCTATATTTCCAAAACCTATAACCCCTAGCGTTTTGTTCATCAATTCAATGCCATACCATTTTTCTCTTTCCCATTTTCTTTCAATTTTTAAAAAATTATGAGCATTGACAAAGCTTCTAGCTGATGTTAAAAGATGTACCATTGTTAGTTCAACTGCGGCAATAGTATTTGCAGTTGGGACATTCATCACAATCACTCCTCTTTTAGAACACTCTGGAATATCAACATTATCTACGCCCACCCCAGCACGCACAAGCGCTTTTAATTTTTTGGCATGATTTAAGAAATTTATATCTACATCTGTAGAACTTCTAGTAATAGCAACTTCAACATCGCTTAGCATTTGCATAAGTTCATCTTTTGGAACTTTTGCAGCTTCTATAAGCTCAATATCTTCAGCTTTTCTTAGAATATCGATACCTTTATCCAAAATAGCATCACATACTATAATCTTTTTTTTCATAACCAAATTTCCTTTACTTCTGTATTTATTTTATATTTTTTTAATTCTTTCATAATATCATCTATAAGTTTTTCATTACCTGTATCCAAAAAGATTTCTGGACTATCACCTGATTTAAGAAGAAAATACTTCACATTAAAAGAATTTAAAGTCTGTCTTAAGCAAAACATAGAATAAATATCATATTTTCCAACTATAAGTTGATAATATTTATTTTTCTCCTTAAGCTCGCTAGTATCCGCATCAAAATATAAGGTAAATTTTTCTGCTGCTGGGGTAAAATCTCGTGTAGGCCATTTTGCTAATTCTTCTTGCCATGAAAGATCTTGATTTTGGGTTTGAATGCTTGGCTGCGTATTTGTATCTTTAGCAAATTGTGGAATGAAATTTACATTAGCTTTAAATTGCCAAAGTAATGTAAAAACAACAGCAAGCAAAATGAGTAATAAAATACTCAAAATGCTTATTGTAAAGTATTTTTTCATTAAGTTAGTTGATCTTTAATGATATCACCTAAGGTTACTTTATCATCATTATTGATTTCATTAAGAACTTCTCTTTCTTTCATTCTAATAAGATTTTTAACACTTAGGCGAATTCTATTTTTCTTTTCATCAATAAAAACTATAGCAGCTTCAATATCGTTGCCAATTTTTAAATTTTCAAGCATAGAAGTGCTTATATCTTCTTTATGAATTAAAGCATCAACATTTTTACTTAGCTCTACAAAAACGCCAAAATCTTTAATATCACGGATAGTGCCTTTTACAATATCGCCGACTTTATGAATTTTGGCATATTCTTGAACTGGAGAGCTACTTAATTCTTTTGCGCTTAATGATATTTTTTGGTTTTCTTCATCTATTTTGATAATTTTTACTTTGATTTTATCCCCTTGAGAGAATTTGTCTTTGCATTTATCATTTCTATCCCAAGAAGCATCTTCATTATGCAACAAACCTTCAATACCGCCAAGTCTAACAAACGCACCAAAAGAAGTTACTGAGGTAATTTCTCCCTCAACCACATCTGCAATTTTGTAAGATTTCATAAATTCATCAAAAGGTCTAGAAAGTAAATTTCTTAAAGAAACTCTTAAGCGTCTTTCATTTGGATTGATTTCAATTACTTCAACATCAATTTCTTGGCCTTTGTTGATATAATCTTTTGGATTTTTAATATTTTTATCCCAAGAAATTTCACTGATATGTAAAAATCCTTCTATATCATTTCCTAAATCCACAAAAGCACCGTAAGGCTCTATATTTGATACTATTACTTTAATGGTATCACCTACATCAAGAGTATCTTTTATCTCACTCCATGGATCAGGTAAAGCCGCTTTTATAGATAAGGATAAATGTTTGCGTTCTTTATCATACTTTATAACTTTAACTGGAACTTTATCGCCCTCTTTATAAAGTGTTCCAGGATTTACAGGTCCTTTGTAAGAAATTTCGCTGTAATGAACAAGGCCATCAACACCTCCTACATCTACAAACATACCATAGGTGGTAATTTTTTTCACAATACCTTCAATTAAATCTTCTTGTTGTGCTACATTATTGATCAATTCTTTGCGTTTTCTTCTCTCCTCATCTAAAGTTTTTTTACGAGAAACAATGATACTTTGCTCATCTTTGTCGATTTTAATAATTTTAACTTTAAACGTTTTGCCTATAATGTTATTTGTTTCTTTGAAGCCATATTGAGATTTTGGCAAGAAAAATTCAACATCATTTTCATCAACAACTATCAATCCGCCTTTATTTTTTTCAACTACTTTTACGGTAAAAATATCATCTTGATTTTCTTGATAGTTTTTAATAAATTCAATAACTTTTTCTTTTCTCAAAGCTTTTTTATGAGAAAGTAAAGATCTGCCACCACGAGAACCCATAACAGCAACTTTAATACTATCGCCTACATTAAATAATAGCTTAGAATTATCATCTTGTATTTCACTAAGAGCTAAAATACCTTCAGATTTTTTGCCTATATCTACATAAACTTCATCATTTTTGATCTCTACAATCACACCCTCTGTTGTAGTCTCTTCTCTTGATTTATCGAAAGCCTCTAAAAGCAGTCCAAAATCTTCTTCCTCAAGATAATCATCTACGCCGCCTTGAACTTTTTTGTTCACCTCGCTCATTATGGTCCTTTAAAATAATTTTTAGAAATTGATTGATTTTACCTTATTTTTCTTTAATTAGTGTTAAGTTTTTTTATTTTTATTAATTTTTTTTAAATTTTTGACTTTTTTATTCTATATTGAAAACATTTTTTAATTAATTTTAAAATTTTCTATTTTGGCGATAACTTTTTGTATGATCCAATCAGGAGTACTAGCGCCTGCGCTAATACCACAATGTTTTTTATCTAAAAACCATTCTTTTTTTAACTCTTCTTCGGTTTCAATTAGATAACTATCTTCACAATTGGTTTTTGCAATCAAAAAAAGTTGTTTTGTATTGGCTGAGTTTTTACCCCCTACAACAACCATAACATCACTTTTAAGCGAGAGTTCTTTAATAGCATCTTGATTTTTAAAGGTTGCATCACATATAGTATTAAAAACTCTTACTTCTTTGGTTTTAAGTATTAAAAAATTTACTATCTCCATAAAATGTTCAGGCTTCTTAGTTGTTTGGCTTACTACAGCTATTTTATTAGGAAGTTTTATATGTTGAAGCTCTTTTTTATCCAAAACTACATAAGCTTTTGTGCTTACATAACTTTTTACTCCTTTAACTTCGGGATGATTTTCATCTCCAAAAATAACAACTTCATAACCCTCCTTGCTCATTTGCTCGCAAATTTGTTGTGGCTTTGTAACAAAAGGACAAGTGGCATCAAAAATTTCTATATCTTTTTTTCTCAATTCTTCTAAATCTTGCTTTGTAATACCATGAGTTCTTATAATAGCCTTTTTTTCATTGCTTAAAGCTTTTATATTTTCCAAAGTTTTGACATTAAAATTTTTTTGTAAACGAGAAATTTCTTCGTTATTATGAATAAGAGGACCTATAGTTGCGGCATCTTTTATTTGTTCTGCTTTTTTAATAGCTCTTTTAACACCAAAACAAAAACCATAGTTTTTTGCTAATTCAATAATCAATCCTAGCTCCTAAATTTGATAAAATCTCTATAAAATTTGGAAAAGAAGTTTTTATACAATCACTATCATCAATCTCAACTCCACAAAGCAAACCTAAAATAGCAAAACTCATAGCAATACGGTGATCTCCATAGCTTTTAATTTTTGAAGATTTTAGTTCGCATCCACCTTCTATTTCAAAACCATCATCAAGTTCTCTAGCTTCAACACCACAAAGCTTTAGATTTTCAACCATCGCAGTAATTCTATCGCTTTCTTTAACGCGTAATTCTTTAGCATTTATTAAACTAGATTTACCCTTAGCCAAAGCAAAAGCTATAGCCAAAGCAGGCGCTTCATCTATCAACCAAGCGATATTATCTTTAACTTCTATGCCATTAAGCTTGCTAGACTCCACCCTGATCTCACCAATAGTTTCAAAATCATTTTGAGTTATTGTCATTTCAAGTTTGGCGCCCATTTTTTGCAAAATTTTATACGCCTCTATACGAGTAGGATTAAGTAAAATATTTTTTAAAATAATTTGAGATTTAGGCAAAATAATAGCTGCTAAAACAAAATAAAAAGCCGAAGAAGGATCATTAGGAATGATTATATTTTGAGCTTTTAAAGGTTTTTTTAAAGGACTTATTTCAAGACTTAAGCCATCATTACTAACCCTTATTGGAGCTTTCATAGCCTTTAGCATGTTTTCACTATGATTTCGACTAAGAGAAATTTCACTAAAAGTGCATATATTATCAGCTCTAAAAGCAGATAAAATCATAGCTGTTTTAACTTGAGCTGAAGAAATTTCGCTTTTATAGTTAAAAGCTTTTAATTTTTGACCTTCTATACAAAGTGGAGCTAAATTTGCCTCATTTCTTCCATAAATTCTAGCGCCTATTTGAGTAAGTGGTTTGCTTATCCTTCTCATAGGACGATTGTTTAAATACTTATCTCCACTCAAAATAAAAAAACCAGAAATTCCTGCTAAAAATCCTATCATCAAACGCATAGCGGTTCCTGAATTTCCACAGTCTAAAATACAATTTGGAGATAAAATTTCTTTAGGGGGTATAATTTTGACGCAAGAATCTTTTTGTTCAATTTTAGCTCCAAGATTTTTTATAATTTCAAGAGTGTTTAAAGTATCTTGAGCTAAGAGATAATTTTGAGCCTTATTTTCTTCTTGTGTTAAAAGCGAAAATATAGCAAAACGATGAGATATGCTTTTATCTGCTGCTATATTTTCAAGTATAGCATTTATAGAGGTTTGCAATTTGTAAATTTTCATCTTAAATCAAGACCTAAATTTTTAAGAGTATTTAAAATTTTACCCATGCATTCATTTACTTGATTATCTTCTAGAGTTTTATTTATATCTCTAAAAGAAAAACTCATAGTAATGCTATAAAATTCTTTAAGGTTTTCATCACTATAAATATCAACTAAACGAAAATTTTCAAGTATTTCTAAATTCAATTCTTCGATACAATTTTTAATCTGATTGTATTCAAAACCTTTAGGTATTAACACGCTAAGATCTCTAGTGATAGCTGGGAATTTGGAGTAAGGCTTAGCTATTTTAAAATCTTGCTTAATTAAATCTAAATCAAGTTCGCAAATATATGTTTTTGGCAAATCCCTCTCATTTTCTATTTTTAAATGCAAACGGCCTATAAAACCTACTTTAATATCCGATAGATAAATATCTGCTTGTTCATAAGGGCTTAAAATATTATATTTTGATGATTTTAGTTTAAAATCGCCTATAATATTTTTAATGTCTAAAAGAAAATCATAAAATTGCACCGATTCAGGTTTTGCCTTATTAGAAATTTTAGCTTCTTCTTTTAAGCCAGAATGGATAAATGCGATACGATTTAATTCTTGATTATTGACATTGAAAACAACCCCTAGTTCAAAAAGTTTAATAATTTTTTTAGAATTTTTTGCATTTAAACTTGCTGCATTCAATAAATGATTTAAAAGGGTTGTTCTTAAAGTATTAAGTTCTGCTGTAATTGGATTGATTAGTTTTAATTTAACAGAATCAAAACCCAATTTTTTAAGTTCTTTTTCATTGTCTAAAACATAATGTAAGCTTTCAAAATAACCACTAGCTACTGCTCTTTTCCTTAAATTCAAAAACTCAATATAATTTTTATATGCAGAATTTAAACGATTTTTTTCTATAAATTCTAAACCCTTAGAAGCAATATTATCAATACCTATAATTCTTACAACTTCCTCGCAAATATCTGATAAATTTTTAATATCAGGACGATGTAAAGGTACTTTAACATTTATAAGCCCTTCACCTGAAAGTATGAGCTCAAAACCTAATTTCTTCAATATTTTTAATACTTCATCTTTATCAACATTTTGCCCTATTATATCGCCAATACTTTCAATACTTATTGGTATGATTGGTAATTCTTTATTGGTTAAAATTTGTTGAGAAGAACTATAAATAACAAGATTTGGAATCTGCTCAAAAATACTAAGCAAAAAATCCATTCCTAAATTTAATTTAGGTTCACTTCCCCTAAAACTTCTATAAAGCATTTTTTCATCTTGATCTTTATGATATATTTTAGCATCTGCAATTACCAATGGATCGGTATAATTAGCCTCAATAATAATTATTTTAGAATCATCTTTACATCTACTTTCATTATTTTGGAAAATTCCGCTAAAGCTTAAAAGTTTATCTTTGTAAGATACTTTTGTTTCTCCATGCATTTGCTTGCTTAAATTGATGGTAAATTCTTCATCTTTTTCAGAAAAACCACTTAAATCATAAGCATTAAAAAGAACACCAGTTGAATGCGTTGCATAATTTAATAAATTTTCTATGGAATTTTTTCCCAAACCTTCAATTTGAGCAAGTCTTAAACTAAGCAATAAATTTGTTTGAATTTCTTCTTTTAGCTCTATAGCTCGATAATTATAAAGTCCGTTAAGTTCTTTCTCAGCTGCTAAGCGCAAAATTCTACCGATACCCAAAACATTTTCACTTTCTTTGAATGGTTTTGGTTCTTTTAAATTTAAATTTAAAGCTGTAGCTAAATCACGAGCAATACCATAAATACTTAAACAATCACCCCTATTAGGAGTAAGCTCTACTTCTATTAGCTCATCATTAAAAATTTCATAAGTATTTAAAGCTCTCCCAAGTTCTAATTTCCCTATACTCTCATCTAAAAGCATAATTCCTTCATTGATTTTTTCAAAACCCAATTCTAAACTAGAACAAAGCATACCACAAGAATCCACTCCTCGTAATTTTGCTTCTTTTATTTCCATACCGTTTGGCATGATAGCACCTTTAGTTGCAACAGCTACAAATTGTCCTACATCAACATTCGCAGCACCGCAGACAATTTGCAAGGTTTCACTTCCGATATCAACTTGACAAATGCTTAATTTATCTGAATTTTCATGTTTAATTTTTTCCTTAACATAGCCTACAACAACTTTATCTGGAGCCTTTAAAACGCCAACCCTATCAACTTCTATACCTATAGAATTTAAAGTTTTAGCTATTTTATCTGAACTTATTTCTTCAAGTTCTAACCAATCATTCAACCAACTTTTAGTAATTATCATCTAAACTGCTCCAATAATCTTAAATCACCTTCAAATAAAGATCTTAAATCTGGAATTTGATGCAAAAGCATTGCAAAACGCTCTACTCCTAATCCAAAAGCATAGCCACTTACATTTTCATAACCAACAAAATTATAAACATTAGGATCAACTATTCCACATCCTAAAACTTCGAGCCAACCTGTATGTTTGCAAACTCTACAACCCTTTCCTTTGCAAAATACACAAGAAATATCAACTTCAGCAGAAGGTTCTGTAAATGGGAAAAAACTTGGACGAAAACGAACTTTCACATCTCCAAACATATAACGCAAAAAATCTTCCAATACACTTTTTAAATTTGCAAAGCTAACCTTTTGCCCTTCTTCCACTACAAGGCCTTCAACTTGATGAAACATAGGAGTATGCGTAATATCAAAATCTCTTCTAAATACAGCACCAGGGGCTATCATCCTAATAGGAGGTTTTTGTGCAAGCATTGTCCGTATTTGCACTGGCGAAGTTTGTGTTCTTAAAAGCCTTTTATCATCAAAATAAAAGGTATCTTGCATATCTCTTGCAGGGTGAGATTTAGGTAAATTCAACGCTTCAAAATTATGAAAGTCATCTTCTATTAAAGGCCCTTTTTCTATGCTAAAATTCAAAGCTATAAAATACTCTATGATTTTATCCATGGTGCTCATAACAGGATGCAAGGCACCTGTTGTAATACTTTCATCAAAATAGTTAAAATTTAAAGCATCTTGTTTCATTCTTTCTTCTAAAGCAAGATTTTCCAAATCTTTAAATTTAGCTAAATAAGCCTCATTAAATATTTCTTTTTGTGCATTTAGTTTAGCAGCAAATTCTTTTTTCGCCTCATCTTCTAACTCTTTAAGCTTTGTAAAGCCTTCTGTTAAAATACCTTTTTTTCCAAGAACGGAAATCCTAATGGCTTCCAAATCATTTAAATTCTCACATTTTTGAATCTGTTCTATAAAATTTTGCAATTTTCTTACCTTAAAATAAAATATTTCAAGTTCTAATTCTATTAAAAACTATTTTAAATTCAGCATAAAAACCAAACTTTAAAGATATAATTGTATCAAACCAACAATAAAAAAGGATAAATAATGCAAGAAAAAACAATTTTTGAACTCATAGTTGAAGGTAAACTTCCATGCAATAAAGTGCTTGAAAGTGACGATTTTCTAGCATTTCATGATATTGCACCCAAAGCACCCATACATATACTTATAATCCCTAAAAAACATTTTAAAGACTTTCAAGAATTTGATCCTGAACTTATGGCCAAAATGACAAGTTTTATACAAGAACTAGCTGTTCTTTTAGGCGTAGATAAAAGTGGATATCGCTTGGTAACAAACTGTGGAAAAAATAGCGGACAAGAAGTTTTTCATTTGCATTTTCATATGCTTGGAGGTTTTGAACTGCCTAAGGAAAAAACAAAAAAAGAAAATCCTCAAGCTTTATTTTAATTTAAATGGTAGAAAAACTACCATTTAAATTATTTTGTCAGAGGTAGCAACATTCCCTCGTATAATTTTTGATAAATTTCATCACCGCATAACTTTTTAGCTAGTTCTAAACCAAAAAGAATTGCCGTAGCTGGACCTGCTGAAGTTATAACATTTTTATTTACAACTACAGCCTTATTAACACGATTTCCATTAAGTCCAACTTCACAACTAGGATAGCAAGCAAACTCGCCCTCTAAAACACCTGCTTCATTTAAGACTATAGGAGAAGCACAGATTGCGGCAACAATTTTATTGTTGCTATGAAGTTGTTTAATGATATTTAAAATAATATTTGAATTCTTAAGATTCATCATACCTTCAAAGCCACCCGCCAAAGCAATGGCATCTAAATTTTCTATATCAACATCCTCTATAGAACAATCTGCTTTTATACTAATGCCATTAGCACCCTTTACTAATAACTCACTATTTAGCGAAGCTATAACAACTTCCAAATCCGGATTTAATTCTCTTGCTCGTTTTAAAACATCTGCAATTCCTATAAATTCAGCTTCTTCAAAACCTTGAGCCAATGGAATTAATACTTTTTTACTCATTTTGTTCTCCTTTTTTATATTTTTTAAATCTTTCTTCTCTTTCTTTGTTTTTTTGCATCATTTGATGATTGAATCCTATGACCAAAACAATCATTAAAAACACAAAAATAACTATTAGAATGAAATCTAAAATTTCCATAAATACAACCTTATTTTTGGGAAATTCTAACACATTTTTTTAAATCTTTAGAGAAAATTCAAAGATATTTCTATAAAATCTTTTTTTAAATAATTTCTCTGAAAAGGTTTACAAATTGAATCAGAAAAATATAAGAATTTTTGTTTTTTTTGTTATTATTATTTTATGGGGCTATTTTTCTTTCCCGATAGAAATATTAAAAATTCAAGATCCTAGTGGAGTTGTAAGCTATGGCTATACAGAAAATGCAAAAGCTTATTTAAAAAGTTATCTTATTACGCTTTTATTAACTGCTTGTGCTGTTATTATCGGAGTGATTATTGGTTTTAGCTTAGCTATTTTACGCTTCTCTAAATTTAAAACACTTAATTTTATTATAGATGAATATATAGACATTATACGAGGAACACCAGTAATTTTACAATTGATGATTTTTGCTTTTGTAATTTTTACTTTTATAGATAACCTTTATGCAGCCATTCTTGCACTAGGACTTAATAGCTCGGCTTATATAGCAGAAATTGTAAGAAGTGGCATTAATAGTGTGGATAAAGGACAAATGGAAGCTGCAAGAGCAATGGGACTTGATTACAAAACTTCAATGAAAGAAATTATTCTTCCTCAGGCTACTAAAAACATTCTACCTGCATTAGCTAATGAATTTATTTCTTTATTTAAGGAAACTTCTGTTGTAGGATTTATTAGTGTTGTTGATATTACCATGCAAAGTCAAAGCTTGCAAGCCGTACTTTACAATCCAAAACCTATTATTTTCACTGGACTTGTTTATTACGTAAGTGTAAAAATTTTTAGTTATTTTGCAAAAAAACTTGAACTTAGGATGAATAAAAATGATTGAAGTTAAAAATTTACAAAAAAAATATGGAGAATTAGAAGTTTTAAAAAATATTAACACTACAATCTCAAAAGGCGATGTAATAGCTATCATAGGTCCAAGTGGAGGAGGAAAAAGTACATTTTTACGCTGCATCAATCGCTTAGAAGTAGCTGATAGTGGGGAAATTTTAATCAATAAGCAAAACATACTTGATAAAGAAATTGATATTAATAAGATCAGGCAAAAAGTTAGCATGGTATTTCAGCATTTTAATCTTTTTGCTAATAAAAATGTTATGGAAAATTTATGTTTAACGCCCATTAAAACAGGAATTTTAAGTCAAGAAGAAGCCATAAAAAAAGCAAAAATACTTCTTGCTAAGGTGGGTTTAGCAGACAAAGAAAATATAATGCCCCATAAGCTCTCTGGTGGACAAAAACAACGCATAGCTATTGCTAGAAGCTTGATGATGAATCCTGATGTTATTTTATTTGATGAGCCTACTTCAGCTCTAGATCCTGAAATGATAGGCGAGGTTCTAAGCATTATGAAAGATGTTGCAAAAGAAGGTTTAACTATGCTTGTGGTAACCCATGAAATGGGTTTTGCTAGAAATGTTGCCAATCGTATATTTTTTATGGATAAAGGAAAAATTGCTGTTGATGCAAGCCCTAAAGAAGTATTTGAAAATCCTAGCAATGAAAGATTGAGAGAATTTTTAAACAAGGTTTTAAATCATTCATAAGCCATTAAGGCTTATGAATTTTAATCCCAACATTCAGCGTTTTTAATTCCAAGTTTACTAGCGTTAAATTTAGGATCTATACCAGATTTTTGTTGCGTATTAAAATCTTTTAAAACTTTATTTACTATACCACCTAAAAGCAATAAAGATATAATATTTGTCGTTGCCATGAAAGCCATAGTCAAATCAGCCAAATTCCAAGCAAGTTTTAAATTCATTTGCGAGCCTATAAAAATCATAGCTACAGCTGTAATTCTAAACAAATTCATTACAAATTTGGAATTTGTTAAATATTTAACATTAGCTTGAGCATAATAATAATTTCCTATTAAAGAAGTTATTGCAAAAAGAACAATAGCTATAGTAATAAAATGGATTCCAAAGCTACCATAATACTCACGCATAGCTTCTTGAACTAAAGGCATTCCACCATCGATTTTACTTTCTCCAAGTCCTAAATATGCCATAGAAAAAAGAACTAAAAATCCAGAACTTGTACAAACAACAACATCAATTAAAACTGAAAAGGCTTGTATAACACCTTGTTTAGCTGGATGACTTGTCAAAGCTGCTGCAGCTGCATTAGGTGCCGAGCCCATACCTGCTTCATTTGAAAAAAGTCCTCTTTTAATCCCTATAACTAAAGCAGAACCAGCAAAACCACCAAAAATCGCTTTAAAATCAAAAGCACTTTGTAAAATCATATGAACCACAGAAGGAATTTTATCAAAATTCATTAAAACAGCAATCACGGCAAGTAAAACATAAGCTAAAGCCATAAAAGGAACAATTAAAGAACTAATTTTACCTATTTTAGTATGGTGAGAAAAAAACATCCATGCACCAAAAATAGTTAAAACAATACCAATAATCATTGGCCAAGAACTTGATGCAAAATCTACAGCAGCATTTGGATTAAACATATCATAATAAACTTTAAAAGACGAAGTCATTGTTTGACTTTGAAGTCCGTTAAATCCATAAGCATAAGTAATAATAAGAATAAAAGCAAAAAAAGCTCCAAAAAAATGTGAGCCTAAGGCTTTTTTTATATAATAAGCTGGACCACCTTTAAACCCGCCTGTATCATCTTTTGATTTGTAAACTTGAGCTAAGGTACTTTCAGCAAATGCTGAGGCACCACCAAAAAATGCCATAACCCACATCCAAAATAAAGCACCAGCTCCACCTGTAGCCAATGCCAAAGAAATTCCAGCGATATTTCCTATACCAACTCTAGAAGCAGTTGAGATCATCAATGCTTGAAAAGGTGAAATATGTTCTTTAGTGTGTCCTTCGTTTTTTTCTGTAAGAATTTTAAATACAGAACTCAACATACGAAACTGAACAAAGCGAGTTAAAAAACTATAATAAAGCCCACAAACAATAAGTAAAACTACCATAATAATGTCTGTATTTGGGACAATCTTATTAGCTATAATATCAGACGCTTTATTGGCAAAATCTAGTATAATATCTAAATTCATCCAAACTCCTCAAAAAATAATCTAAATTTTACTTTAACATAATTTTTATAAAAAGGACTTTATGATTTTATTTGTTTTAAGTTATTGTGTAAATTTGAAACTTTTAAGAAACAAAATTGCTAAAATTTTGTCTTAAAGCTTCATAAGAGATTATACCAACGCTTGTAGCTAAATTTAAACTTCTTCCATAAGATTTCATAGGTATAGTTATAGCATTTTCCCAATTTAATTGCATTAATTCCATAGGTAAGCCATAACTCTCACTTCCAAAGAATAAGAAATCATTTTTTTGAAATTCTGCATCAAAATAAGCTTTTTGACTCTTAGTTGTTGCGAAAAAAAAGCGATTTTTATAAATCATATTTTCATTTAAAAATTCTTCAAGATTCTCCCAAATAATAGGCTCTAATTTATCCCAGTAATCAAGTCCTGCTCTTCTAACAGCCTTTTGAGAAATATCAAAAACAGTTGGTTTAACAATATGAAGTTTAAAACCAGCATTAAAACACATTCTACCTATACTACCTGTATTTTGCGGTATTCTAGGGTGAACTAAAACTATATTAAACATGTTTATACTAGAACTCTTTGAATGTTAGGGTTTAATTTTACTAAAATTTCATAGTTAATAGTATGAAAAAAATCAGCCCAAATATCAGCATCTTTAAACACGCAAATTTCCTCACCAGAATTTTCACAAGAAAAACTATCCATTGACATCTTTCCAAGTATTACTTTTCCATTTCCAAGCACTAACTCCCCTTTTCCATTGTAACGGAAAAGACCATCAGCATAACCCAAATCATAAGTTGCTACTTCCATATCCTTTGCAGCAGTAAAAATGCCTCCATATCCTATACTCTGTCCTTTTTGTAAAATCCTTTGACTTAATCTATGAGCATACAAACTTAAAACTCTTTTTAAATTTGATTCCCCATATCCAAATTGAACAAGCCCAACTCTACAATATTCATCTTCAGGAATTTTCCCTCTAAATAATGCTGCAGAATTATGCGAATGAAATAATAAATTTGAAAAATATTTTTTTACTATCTTTTTAGCTTTTTGAAAATTTTCTTTTTGAACAAAAAAACTTCCATCCATTTCATCTGCACTAGCAAAATGTGTAAACATTCCAGTAAGTTTTAAATCACTACTTCGAATAAGATTTATAGCATGCTCTAAATTTTCTACACAAATTCCGTTGCGATGCATGCCTGTATCTATTTTTAGATGTATTTTTATATCTTGCTTGTATTTTTTTACTTGGGAAATATCATTTAAAGCATAAATAAATCGAGAATTTTCATTACCATGAGGACGATGTGATAGTATTAATATATTCTCAAAAAATTCTTCGATTTCTTGAGCTTCTTCTTCACTCTTAACAGCAACAAAAGAAACTCCTAAATTTTTGGCTAATGGAGCTAAAAGCTTAGCTCCATGTCCATATGCATTATCTTTAAAAACGCAAATTAATCTTTGAAAACTCCCTATTTTTTTAGCAATATGTCTTAAATTATATTCATAAGCTTTTTGATCAATTTTTATTAAAGACATTTATTGCTCTGCTAAAATTTTCATTTTACCTTTACTATCTATCTTAACGTATAAAATTTTATCGCCTCTAAACTGATAGTTTTTAGTGTAATAATCCTCATAAAATGAAATTCTATACATAGTTTCATTTTCTAAATTCGGATAAGGGCTGATATTAATATCTGAAAATTTAATCTTTTTATCTTCTTTACGAGAAAAAATAGATTTTTTCATGGAAGCAAACTGTTCAAATTTCATTTTATCAAAACGTTTAAATTCTTGCTCATCATAAAAACTTAAATAGGTATTAGTATCACTATTTGTCCAAGCTAGTTTCCATGTAAAAAGATCAGCCAATAAACTAGCTATTTGATCCTTTTTAGCTCTAATTTTTTCTTTTTCTTCTGTCATAACAAAAACTTTTTTGTCTTGCACAACTTGTGCAAATTTCTCCAAATTGTTATTAAATAAAGCAATACACCCTCTTGTTTTAAATTCATCAAGTCTAGAACCATCTAAAGGATAGCCATGGATCCAAATACCACCACCTGTTTTTCCTTGTACTTTATCAAGTAAATTTGGATAAGTTGTAGCAAAAGCAAAGGGACCATAATAAGGATCACCTGGATTAAACTTACGACCTAGCTCATAAAAACCTACTGGCGTTTTCAAATCTCCTTCTATTTTTTTATCGCCCATTAATCCAGTTATTATTTCTTTTTGTTCAAAATCTTTTCTTATTTTTCCATCCTCGTAAGAATAAACACGGAGAATTTTATCTGTTTTATTTGCAAGCACGATAGCAACATTATCATCATAATATCCGAGTGAAATATTTTTATCTCCTATTTCACTTAACCAAAAATCCTTTTGAGTTAATTCTTTTTCAATCGCTACGCCAACAGCATCTAACCCTTGATTAAGATAAATTTTAACAAGATCTGAGGCATGCAACATCAATGAAGAAAGTGTAATTAATAAAGTAAGTCGTTTTAACAATGTTTTTCCTTAGGTATTTCAAAATTTTTTAAGTCAAAAATGTTTGTGATTATAATATTTTTTTTCTTAAAAAATATTAATTATATTAATAATGCGACCTTATTTATGATATAATTTTTATAAATCATAAAGGCTTGTTTTAAAAGGTTGTCTATAGTGGTAAGAAATTTTTATAGAAATATCTTTTTAGGCATTTTGTTTTTAGCTTTTTATGCATTATATGATAAAAAGAAAGTATATTTAGCTTAAATACATGCCAAGATCTAGCTTGTGACTTAAATTTACAAGATTGTGTTTTTTCTTTTAATAAAAAAATATTGAAGTTTCAGCCTACCCAAAACCTATAAAAATTTTCAATAAAACTACTATAAAAATTAAAAATTCTCCTCATTATTCTAATTTAAAGATTAAAATTTATAGTTTAAATTCCTAATATAGGCGATATCATTCCTAAAAAATTTATATAGTTAATGGTGATATTCTTATAAATTTTATAGTATAGAAGTATTACCAATGATTCTAGATTTAGGGTTGAATTTTTATCCAGCTGGTTTTTTCTTTGATTGTGATGTTACTATGCAAAAAATTTTCAAACAGGTAATACACATTGAAAGATTTTAAAAAATTTATATTCAAATAAAAATATTTTTTGATATAATGAACAAATATTTAATATTATAAAAATAAGGATGCAAATATGAAAAAAATTCTTCTCTTAGGCGCTCTTTTTGCTGTAAATCTTTGGGCTGTTAATGATATAGAGGTAAAAAATGCTTTTGTAAAACAAACTCCACCTCATGCGAAAAATAGTGCTATTTTTCTTACCATTTTTAATAATACTGATAAAGATATTGCTTTAATAGGCGTCAAAAGCGATATCAGTGAAGCAAGTGAACTGCATACACATATACACAAAGATGGAAAAATGATGATGCAAAAAATTCCTGAAATTATTATAAAAGCTCATTCAAGCACAGAGCTTAAATCAGGAGGTTACCATATAATGCTTTTAAAACTAAAAAAACCTATTATTAAAGATATGAAGGTAAATTTAGATTTAAAATTTAATAATCACAAAACCATAGAGTTAAAAAATATTGATTCTAAAGAATTCTAATTAATGAGAAAAATTATTTTTATCCTAGCTTTTGCTTTTGTTATTGCTACTTTATATATTATTTTTGATTTTTATATAATAAAAGATTCTCAAAAAATAACAAAAGCTGATTTTTCCACCCCATTGACTTGCGATCTTAATGTTAAAGACTGCACATATAGTTTTAATAATAAAGAAGTCTTAATTTCCCTAAATCCTAAACCCTTACAATCTTTAGATGTTACAAATCTAAAGATTGTAAATCTAGGAAATTATAACAACTTAGGAATTAAAATTTATGGATTAAATATGTATATGGGTGAAATTAAGCCTAAAATACATCGATTAAATTCAACAGACTATGAAAGCAAAATAGTTCTTGCTACTTGTGTTTTAGATACTATGCGTTTTAGGGTAGAATTTATGGATAATAATAAACCCATAGGGTTTTATTTTGATTTTGAGCTAAAAAAATGAAAAAAAATATTATTTTATTTATAGTTATAGTTGCCATTATTTTAGGTGTAATATTTTTTATTAAAAATCATCAAAATTCTTATGATTTTATCTTGAAATCAGATTTAAAAGAGGAAGCCACCCTAAAAGATTTTAAAGGAGATAAGCTTATTATCTATTTTGGATACACTTATTGCCCTGATGTTTGTCCGGCAACTCTTAGTTTAGTAGGCAAAGCCTTAAAGCAAATCAATAATCCTAAGGCTCACCTTCTTTTTATTTCTTTAGATCTAAATAGAGATAATAACTTAAGTAATACAAACGAATGGTTACGATACTTTTACCCAAAAGCAGATGCTTTAATTGCAAAAGATGAAAAAACTCTTCAAAAAATAACAAAACAATATAATATTCAATATCAAAAAATAGATCTAAATGATTCTTTTATGGGTTATTCTATAGCACATAGCAATATGCTTTATCTTATTGATGAAAAAGGTCATTTTTATAAAGAAATTAGCGATTTAAATCCACAAGAAATTTTAAGAGAACTTAGAATTTTTCTAAATTCTCAATAATCATACTTAAGCAAAAAGATCAGTTGAGAGGTATCTTTCAGCCGTATCGTTTAGCATAGTTAAAATTCTTTTATCTGGAAATTTCTTTGCTAGCATACTTGCGGCAAATACATTTGCTCCACTTGATATACCTACCATTAAACCACTTTTGGCAAGTTCTTTGGCTGTATTTATAGCATCTTCATTACTTACCGTGATCACTTCATCTATAACTTCTTTATTTAAAATAGCAGGTATAAAATTCGCCCCTATTCCTTGTATTTTATGGCTTCCCGCTTCACCTTTGCTAAGCAATGGAGAATTTAGAGGCTCGACTCCAACAATATGCACTTTTTCTAATTTTTCTTTTAGTATTTCCCCAACTCCACTAATAGTACCGCCAGTTCCAAAACCAGCTACAAAAATATCAAGTTTATTATCCAAATCTCTTAAAATTTCTAAAGCCGTATTCTTACGATGCGCATTTTTATTTGAAATATTTTCAAATTGAGAAATCATAAAAGAATTTGGAGTATTTAACAATATTTCATTTGCTTTATCAACCGCTCCTTTCATTCCTAAATTTGCAGGAGTTAATTCTAACCTAGCGCCAAAGAGTGTTATCATTTTTCTTCTTTCTAAACTCATAGATTCAGGCATTACAGCAATAAATTTAAGTCCCAAATCTGCACAAATCATAGCCAAAGAAATTCCAGTATTCCCACTAGTTGCTTCAACTATTGTAGTATCTTGATTAATTTTTTTACTATCTAAAGCATCTTTAATCATTTCAAAAGCTGCTCTATCTTTTATAGAATGACTAGGATTTAAAAATTCGCATTTAGCAAAAACATTGATACCAAATTTTTTCAAATGTATAATGGGAGTATTTCCTATAAGCTCACTTACTTTTTCATGTACTTTCATAATTTTAATATCCTTTTTTATTTAATAATGATAGTTTTATAAAAGTTTAAAAAAATAAAGTAAATAAAAGATGCAAAATATCCGAATCAATCAAGAAAGAAGGCTAGAATTTATCTAGCCGAAGTTTTATTTTTTCTTTTTGTTGCTTGCTTTTGCAACAGCTTCTTTAAGGTTTTTACCTACCTTAAATTTTGCAACTCTTGTAGCAGGAACTTTAATTGTTTTTCCTGTGCTTGGTACTCTAGCTTCTCTAGCAGCTCTTTCTTGAGTTGAAAAAGTACCAAAACCAATAAAACTGATGCTATCACCTTTAGCTAAAACATCAGTAATAGTAGAAATAACTGCATCAGTAGCAGTAGTAGCGTCTTTTTTTGTTAGCCCAGCTGTTTGAGCAACTAATGAAATGAAATCTGCTTTAGTCATAAAAGCTCCTTTGTTTTAATTGAAACGCCTAATTTTAGCATATTTAAAAAACAATATCAAGTAAAAAACAGCTTTTTTTAAGTTTTTTTCAAAAAACTTTATTATTTTTTCTTATATCTTTCAAATTCTCCGCTATTATCAATTTCATTACCAATTTTCTCGTATAAATCATAATAAAATTTAACAAATTCTTTACACTTAGGCATAATAGGAAGAAAAATATCATCTTCAATTTCACAAAATCTACTTAAAAACTCTTTTGCATCAAGTCTTAAAGCATAGTGTTTTGCCAATTCATGATAATTTTTTAAAGTTAGTTCTTTAAATTTTTCATAATGCCCTAAATCAAAATTTATCTTCAAATTATTATTTTCAAAAATCAATACTTCACTTTCAAAAAGCAAACTAAGATGAATAAGTCCTTCTGTATAATAAGGTCTAACTTCATCAACCCTTTGCCAAGAAATAAGTCCAATAGCCCTTTTTATAAGTTCATGAAAAACAGGCATTATCAAGTCATCTTGTTCGTGATAAAAGAAATTTATAAGTCCACCTGTAGTAGCTTTATATTCTTCTATATTTTTAAAAAAACCACTCTGATTCATTGTTTTTTCAGTATCATTAGCAATAAAAAATATATGACCAAATTCATGGCCTATAGTTGATACTTCATAAACCCTTTTCCAAATTTTTTCCTGATAAAATAAAATATTTCTTCCAAAATCCAAAAATTCTTTATCAAAAATCTCGCTAGAAATTTTCATAAAAGGCTTTGTTTTAGCATTTTCATATACAAAATTTATAAAGGCAAATATTTTTTTGCCCGCCTTAGAACTTACAAACTCATCATTTGGAACGACTTGAGCTGAGAATAAACCTTTAAGTTCAGCACCATAAAATATCATCGGAGTGCAAATATAAAGTTGAGTTTTTTCTATATTAGATAAAACTTCTTTTTCTAATTCACAATCTTCAAGTCCTATATTTTTATAAACATGTTCAAAACTTTCCTTAATTTCACTACCAAATTTCAAAACATCAAAATCATTCTCATCTTCTATTCTTATATCCCATTCTAATGCCACCGCATGAGTATAATTATCTTCATAATATTCTAAAGGATGTCCCACTTGTAAAGGTGATTTTACTTTCATCCAAGCAAATTCAGCTTCTTGCCAAGCTTTTATAACCCTATCTTCATCTTTTTCGCAAAACGCCAATTTTAATTTTTCAAAATATTCTATATAAGCTTTTTCCTCTTCGTTGCTAGCAAATATTTTTAGTTGATCAATCATATTTTCAAAAGCAAATTCTAATTTTAAAATTTCATTCTCGAAAAATCTCGCATAAGGAACAAATTTCCATAAATTTCCTATTCTAACTAAAACACCATAGCTTCGCTCACAAATTTCTCCTTCTGAAGTTTTTTGATATAAACGATTTTTACGCAAAAATTCCATTGCATCATCTAAATTTGGAAATTGAGTAGATAAAATTTTATTATTTTTTTCTATAATTTCTTTAGTCCAAGAAATTTCAAAAATATTCATAATTAAACCTATATTATGCACTCCTTGTATTAAGGACTGATAAAAATTATTTAAAAGCTTTTTCTCTTTTATTTCATTAATTAAATTTTGATGTTCTTTTTCATAAAACTTTCTAATCTCTTCATAGAACTTATGTTTTAACTCTATAATCTTATCTTCCTTAAAGTTGTTTTTTTTCCACTCTTGAACTAAATTTTCTTCCTTTAAATCAACCAAACGCCTAAGTATGGCTAGCATAGTTGTTTTATCTTGTTTTAATTCGCTTAAAGAAATCAAAGATCTAAAATACTCACCCACATCTTCTTTGTCTAAAAACTCATATAACGCATTATTTCTTTCTTTGTATTTTCTAACCAATTTAGCTATTTCTTTAAAATTATTCATACTTTTATTCTCCTTTTTAACTTTTTTAATTATAATTCATTTTTTAAAATAAGGAGTAAAAATGAGAGATATGGGAGAACCAAAATTAAAAATTGTAGCCATGCCAAGCGATACAAATCCAGCAGGAAATATTTTTGGCGGATGGATACTTTCACAAATCGATTTAGCAGGAGCTATCGCAGCAAGAGAACTTTCTCCTGAACGCGTTGTAACCATCTCTATGGATAAAGTAGTTTTTAAAGAACCTGTTTTTATAGGTGATATAATTTCTTGTTACTCTAAAGTTGTAAATGTGGGCAACACTTCAATCAGCGTTGAAGTAGAAGTCACAGCTCAAAGAGTGGATTCTCAAGGTTGTACTTCTTGCATTAATGTAACTTCGGCTTTAGTAACTTACGTAAGTGTTACAAGAGATGGAAAGAAAAAGCCTATTACTGAAGAACTTAAAAGAATTCATGGCTTTTTAAATGCTTAAAGCTTATTTTGTATGATAAAACTTTATCCTTTAAGCTTATCAGCATTTATTTAAACCGCCACTATTATATTTTTTATCTAGACATTCTTTGAAAAATTCCCCTCTGGTTTTTGGAATTTTTCCTGGATGTTTTTGTTTCATGTGTTCTAAATACTTATCATAACTAGAAAGTCCCACCAAGGGATGAAAAAACCTTTCGGCTTTTTCATAATAATACTTAAATTTTTTGAAATTCATCAATCTTAATATACTTAGTTTCTTTAAGAGGAATTTTAATTTTACCTAAGCAAATTCCTATACAAGAAATTATAACAAGCAAGGTAGCTATCATAAAGAACACACAAAGAATTGCATTAAGTAAATTTCCAACTTTACTTTGAGTGGCTATTGAAATTTCTTTTTTAATTGTAGAAATTTCTTTTTCATCTTTAGTGTTATTTAATTTAAATTCTAAATCTTTAATTTTTTGACTTTGTATGCTAACGGCGGCTACATGACTTACCGCATTTGCTACTTTATTGCCTTCTTCATAAGGCATAATTTTTTGAATTCCTCCATACAGAGTTGCCACTAAGACAAATACCGCAGGTACTAAAGTAACCCAAGTATATCTTGCCTTGCCCATTTTTACAAGTATAGTTGTAGCAAGAAGCAAAGCCATACCCGCAAGCATTTGATTACTCACGCCAAAAAGAGGCCAAAGCGTATAAATTCCTCCCTTAGGATCAATGGCACCTTGATAAAGAAAATATCCCCAACCTGCAACACTTAAAGCCGTAGCCAAAAGTCCAGCTGGATAATTATGAATATCTCCTAAAGGTTTATAAACATTACCCAATATATCTTGCACCATAAAACGACAAGCCCTTGTCCCAGCATCCACCGCTGTTAAAATAAATAAAGCTTCAAACAATATAGCAAAATGATACCAAAAAGCCATCAAATCCACGCCGCCAAAAAGTTCATGCAAGATCAAAGCTACACCTATAGCAAAAGTTGGAGCTCCACCTGTTCTTGAAAGTATAGTATGCTCTCCTATATTTGTAGTCAAAGTAGTAATTTCTTCAGGAGTAATGCTAAATCCCCAACTTGAAATGGTTTGTGCTACACTTACAACATCTGTTCCTATCAAAGCAGAGCTTGAATTTATAGCAAAATAAAGACCTGGATGTAAAATACAAGCACAAATTAAAGCCATAATCGCCACAGCACTTTCAGCAAGCATAGAGCCATATCCAACAGCTAAGGCATGAGTTTCGTTTTCAAGCATTTTAGGAGTAGTTCCACTAGAAATCAAAGCATGAAAACCACTGATCGCACCACAAGCAATGGTAATAAATAAAAATGGAAATACTCCACCTGCAAATACTGGACCTGTTCCATCAAAATACTGAGTATTTGCTTTTGGCATTTGCAAATCAGGAGCAACCAAAACAATAGCTACAGCCATTACCACAATAACACCGATTTTCAAAAAAGTTGAAAGATAATCTCTTGGAGCAAGTAAAAACCACACAGGTAAAACAGAAGCAATAAAACCATAAGCCATCATAACAATTGCCAAAGTTGGAGCTTCTAAAGTAAATATTTTAGCCCAATAAGGATCAGCAGCTATAACGCTACCATAATGAATAGCCAAAATTAAAAGCACAAAACCTATTATAGAAGCCTCCCCTACTCTACCTGGACGGATAAAACGCATATAAATTCCCATAAATATTGCTATAGGAATAGTCATTGCGATAGTAAATAAACCCCATGGAGATTCTGCTAAAGCTTTTACAACCACCATAGCTAAAATGGCAATAATAATAAGCATAATGCCAAAAATCGCCACCATAGCAACTCCACCTGTAAATTTACCCATCTCATCCTTAATCATCTCGCCAAGACTTCTACCTTTTCTACGAGTAGATATAAAAAGAACAACAAAATCATGCACAGCACCCGCTAAAACTCCTCCTACTAAAATCCAAAGCATAGAAGGCAAATATCCCATTTGAGCAGCCAAGATAGGTCCTACTAATGGACCTGCTCCTGCAATAGCAGCAAAATGATGTCCAAATAATACAGCCTTATTTGTAGGCACAAAATCACGCCCATCATTTTCTACAAGTGCTGGTGTTGCGCGATTTTTATCAAGTTCTAAAACCTTATAAGCTACAAAATGCCCATAAAATCTATATCCTATCATATAAATACATACAGCAGCAACCACCAAATAAATCGCTGATACACTTTCGCCATTTTGTAAAGCTAAATAACTAAAACAAATAGCGCCTAAAGTTGCAACAAGCAACCATAAAATTTTAGTACTTAACTGAGTCATATTTCTCCTAAGAAAATAAAATATTTTCAAAGAATAACAGATTTATAGATTAAATTGTATAGAAAGATGTTTAGTTTTTTCACATTTTTAAAAAATATATATTTTTTGTTTCTTTAAGTAGCATAAAAATGAAAAGCTTAAAAACAATCTTTAAGCTTTTTTAATCTAAATAAAGAGAGAATTTACACTTTCGTTATGATAAACACGACGTATTACTTCAGCAAAAACAGATGTAACACTTAATACTTTAATATTTGGTAATTGCTCTTTTAAAGGTATGGTATCTGTTACTACAAGCTCATCTAAAGCTCCACTTGCTATTCTCTCATAGGCTTTTCCACTTAAAACTGCATGAGTACAGCAAGCCATAACAGATTTTGCACCTTTTTCTTTTAAAGCTTCTGCAGCTTTAACTATAGTGCCAGCAGTATCAATAATATCATCTACTAGGATAACTTCTTTATCTTTTACATCTCCAATGATGTTCATTACTTCACTTTCATTGGCTTTTTCGCGACGCTTATCAACTATAACTATATCAAGTCCTAAATGCTTTGCAACACTCCTAGCTCTTGCAACACCGCCTATATCTGGACTTCCTATAATAGCATTTTTAAAATGTTTGGCTTTAATATAATCATTAAAAACTATACTTCCATAAAGATTATCTACTGGAATATCAAAAAAACCCTGAATTTGTCCTGCATGCAAATCTATCGTAGCTACGCGATCAATCCCAGCTGCCTGAATCAAATTAGCCACAAGTTTAGCAGTAATTGGCACTCTAGGATTTGCTTTTCTATCTTGTCTCGCATAGCCAAAATATGGGATAATAGCCGTAATCGAATTTGCACTTGAGCGACGCAAAGCATCTGTAAGAATTAAAAGTTCCATTAAATTATCGTTTGTAGGAGCACAAGTACTTTGAATAATAAAAACATCCTTTCCGCGTACGCTCTCATCAATTTGAACACTAATCTCCCCATCACTAAACCGTTTTACTCCAGCATCGCTTAAAGGCAGGGAAAGATATTTAGAAACTTGTCTTGCAAATTCCACATTAGCTGAGCCTGAAAAAATTTTATAACCTCGCATAAAAAACCTTAATCAATAAAATTATGAATTAATACAAAGGATTTTAATAAAAAAAATGTTAAAAACTGCTGTAAATTTAAAAAGCTTATATAAAAATATAAGCTTTTTTAAGAAATGTAAGCTGTCTTTTTGGCATAATATCTTACCAACATAGAAAGTGAAAAACATATTATAAAATAGATTCCCGCAACAACACCTATCATCGCTAAAATTTCTTCAAAACTTGTTAGTTTTGCCAATATAGTTTTTGAGTTATAAGTAAGCTCAGCTATACCTAAACCCGCTAAATAAGCTGTATCCTTTACAGTGGTTACAATTTGAGATAATAAAGCAGGTACTATTTTTCTAAAAGTTTGTGGTAAAATAATATAAAAAAGAGTAAAAAATTTACCAAAACCTTGAGAATAAGCTGCTTCAAACTGACCTTTTGGTATAGAATTTAATCCACCTCTAATAATTTCAGCCATAACCGAACTCGTATAAAGTGAAAATCCTATAGTACCCCAAAAAGCTTGAGGAAATTGTCCAAAAAATACAGGTAGAACAAAACAAGCTGCAAGCATCCATAATAATAAAGGAGTATTTCTAAAAATATCTATATAGCAAGCTGCTAAAAATTTACTTAATCTATCCCCATAATTTTTAGTTATAGCTAAAAAAGTTCCAAAAACAATCGAAATAATACAAGTTGCTAAGGCTATTTTTAATGTCAGAAATAAACCTTGCATTAAAAATTCAATATTTTGTGCATTAAAAACATTTTCCATTAACAACCCTTTATCTCGTTAAATGTGCTTTTTTTAATTTATTTTCATAAGCCTTTGCAAAATAAGCCAAAGGATAACAAATTATAAAATATAAAACCGCTGCAAATATATAAGCTGGCGCATAATTTCCATAATCAGCTGCATAACTATCAGCAGAATGCATTAACTCAGCTCCACCTACAATAAGCAATACAGAGGTATTTTTGATTAAATTTACCATTTGATTTGTCATCGGTGGTAAAATAATTCTAATGGTTTGAGGTACTATGATATAACGCATTTGCTGAATATAAGTAAACCCTTGAGAAGCAGAAGCTTCAAACTGACCTCTTGGCACAGCCAAAATTCCACTTCTAACCACCTCGCTTACATAAGCTCCGTGATAAGCCCCAACACCCAATACACCAATAGTAAATATATCAAGTCTTATACCTAAAATAGGCAAGGCATAAAACAAAAAGAAAATTTGTATTACCAAAGGAACATTTTGAAAAAGCTCTACGTAAATTCTAGTGTAGGCTCTGATAATTTTAAATCTACTTATAGCCATAACTCCGCCTATAGTTCCAAAAATTGTAGCTATAAGCAAAGCAAGAATGCTTACTTCTAAAGTATAAATAAAACCATTAATAAAAGCATCTTTATTATCCAAAGCATCTAAAAATTTCCATACCGCAAAAGGGCTTATACTATTTTCATCATATAAACCCCAAGAAGTAAGAATTTGTCTTAAATGTTCAACAAAACCTACACTTTCATTCATATTATAAACCCCATTTTTTCGCTAAAGCATCAATTTCACTTTTATGTTCTTTTACAAAATCATCAACATATTTTGCAAAAGCTGGATCATCTTTTTTGGTTACAATACCATAACTTTGTGGTTCAAAACTATCTGGTAAAATTTCACTTTTATCATCCACATAACCTAACAATATTGATTTGTCTACAGAAAACGCATCAACTCTTTTAGCATCTAAAGCAGCTTTTATACTTGGATAATCAGGAAATTCACTAAATTTAACATCGACACCAATTTTTTTAGCAGCTTCACCTATAGCTTTTTTTGTAGTTGCAGCTTGAGCTACTCCAATATTTGCACCTTTCATATCAGCTAAAGATTTATAATTTTTTTCTTTTAAAACTAAAAGCCCTATAGCATCTTGATAATAAGGTTCTGAGAAATTATAAATTCTTTTTCTCTCTGGAGTAATAGTAAAAGTTGCTATCACTGCATCTACACTACCATTATCAAGCAAAGGGCCTCTTGTTTTAGCATTAACTGCGACTAGTTTTATTTTTTTATCATCACCTAATATACTTTTAGCTAGCAATTTGGCAACATCTACTTCAAAACCTTTAATTTCACCTGTTGCTTGATCAAGTAAAGCATAATGTGGAACATCATTTTTAACACCAACTATTAATTGTCCTTTAGATTTAATAGACTCAAGTTTACCTTCTGCTGCATTAGCATTACTGAATGCAACACAAGCACCTAGAGCAAAAACTGCCAACTTTAATAAAGATTTTCTAAAAACCATTTTTTCTCCTTTCAATTTTGGTTAATTTTTAAGAATTTTCCCTAAAAAGAGTCGCGCTCGTTCGGTTTTTGGATTTGAGAAAAATTCACTAGGAATATTTTCTTCCACAATAGCGCCATCTTCCATAAAAATAATCCTATCTGCTACTTCTTTTGCAAAACCCATTTCGTGTGTAACAACCACCATGGTAGTATTGCTTTGGTGTGAAATTTCTTTCATTACATCTAAAACCTCTTGTATGGTTTCTGGATCAAGGGCTGAAGTAGGTTCATCAAATAAAATATAGGGTTTTTTAGTACAAAGTGATCTTGCTATAGCAACGCGCTGTTGTTGTCCGCCTGAAAGGGTTGCTGGATAAACATTTGCTTTATCCACTAAACCTACGACTTTTAAATACTTAAAAGCTGTTTCTTCAGCTTCTTTTTTAGATTTTTTTTGAAGTTTCATTGGAGCTAAGGTTAAATTTTGCAAAACCGTCATATGTGGATATAAATTAAAATGCTGAAAAACCATTGCACAATATTTTCGACAAATTTCAATTTTATTTTTATGATTTAAAACAAGATTGTTAACTACGACCTCTCCTGAACTAACTTCTTCAAGCCCATTCATGCAACGGATAGTTGTACTTTTTCCACTTCCACTTGGACCTATAATAACAAGCTTCTCACCTTCTTTAACAGAAAGATTAATATTCTTTAGAACATGATGAGTTCCGTAGTATTTGTTTACATTTTTTAATTCAATCAAGTTTTTTCCTTTATTTTTAACTAAATATAAAATTAATTAAAATTATTTTATCATTAAATAAAGAAAACTACTTCAAAATGTAACTTATTTTTACTAATAAATTTCTAAAGTGTAACTTTTAGTAATTTTTAGAATTCATACTTTTTCATAGTAAACACCTCTTGGAGAGAAAATCTTTTTAAAATAAATAGTCTCTGGAATTAAATCAGCATTGCCAACATAAAGCCTTCCTTTATCATTTAAAATTCTATGAAATCTCTCCATAAGTTTTAGTTTTGATTCATGATCAAAATAAATAATCATATTTCTAGAAGCTATAATATCAAATTTTCCCAATCTTGAAAATTTTTCTTCAAAAACATTGCAAAGTTCAAATTTACAAGTACAAAGCTCATTTTTATTAATAGTATAAAATTTATCTTCGCTTTCTAAAAAAAACCTTCTTTTTTCACTCTCGCTCAATCGCTGTAAAGTTCTTCCTTGATATTTTCCAAGTTTTGCTTTTTCAATCACGCTTGAATTAATATCAATGCCTAAAACATACATATCTTTAATAAAATTCTGTGCAGCCAATAATGCCAAAGAATATACCTCTTCTCCACTTGAACAAGGGGCGCTTAGGATATTTACTCTCTTTTCTAAGCTTTTGGCATAATAAATTATTTCTTTCAATTGAGCCAATTCTCTTAAAAAATAAGTTTCACCTATGGTTACAAAATCTAAAGTTTCTTGTTTAAGTTGTCTATTACTTTTTAATTTTCCCAAAAATTCGGAAAAATTTTTAGTATTAGTTCCTTCAAGAAATTTATTCAACTTTAAAGCTAATATATTTTTTTTATCGGTTAAATCAATACCGCTCATTTCGTTGATAATTTTTATAAATTCATTAAGTTCTAATTCGCTAGGAGTTATTTTTTTTTCCATGTAATTTTCCTTTTATTAATCCTGATCAATAAAATTTATAATTTCTTTTTTAATTTCTTTTAAGCTCATAGGTTTTAAATGTGGATTCATATCTTTTGCTCTTTTTGGCATACCATAAACGACGCTATCTGCCTCATTCTCACATAAACATCTAACCCCTGTTTTATAAAGCTCAAATAAACCTTTTGCGCCATCATCTCCCATACCCGTTAAAATAATAGCAAGTATTTTATTTGTTTTTGCCAAAGAAACAGCGGAATGAAAAAGCAAATCTACACTTGGCTTAAAACTTGATACCACATCTTGCCAAGAGGCTACAATATTTAAATTTCCAGATAAAATAGTATTTTTAGGGCAAATATAAATTTTATTGCTTAATATCTCTTTATCGTTCAATAAGCACACTTCACTAAAAGCCTCTTTATTAAATTGCCCCACAAAAGATGGAATAAAACTAACACTCATGTGTTGAGCTATAACTACACAGGTATTTTTTATATCAATATCCTTTAAAAGAAATTTAAGCTGATTAGGACCACCTGTTGAAGATCCTATGAGTATGAGCTTCATTTTCTTCTCCCCTTAATTTATTGAAATTTTATTTTTCTTGTCGCAAATTCTAACATATATAAAGAAAAATAAAGCTTATTTTTAAAAAAAGAAAAGCTGTTTTTATGATTTAATATGATAAGATTAGATTTTTATCTTATTTTATATAGTAATTAGGAAACCAATGCTTAGGGAAAAAATTTATATTGCTAGTGATCATGCTGGTTTTGAATTAAAAGAAAAAATTTGCGTATTTTTAAAAGAAAAAAATATAATTTTTAACGATTTAGGAACAAACACTTGCGCAAGCTGTGATTATCCTGATTATGCACATTTACTTGCCGAAAAAATAGACAAACGAAGCTTTGGCATTCTTATTTGTGGAAGTGGAATTGGAATTTCTATTGCAGCAAATCGTCATAAAAACATTCGCTGCGCATTATGCCATGAAAGCTTAAGTGCGGAACTTGCAAGAAGACATAATGATGCCAATGTTTTGGCATTAGGTGGAAGATTAATCGGGATTGAATTAGCTACAGATATTATAGAAAAATTCATTCAAACTCCTTTTGAAGAAGGGAGACATATGCAAAGAATTCAAAAAATTGAGGTAAAAATATAATGTTTACAAACTGGCTTGTTTTAACTATATTAATTTGTGCAACTATCTATCTGATTGTAATGTTGTTTTACTATAAAACTCTACTTAATAAAGAAAAAACATCAAAAGATTTTATCAAAAACAATCTTGATGATACTGAGATTGTTATTAGAAAACTACAAATCCAACTTCAAAGAAGTCTTGGAAATATAGATATACTCACAGAAGAGCTTAATAAAATCAAAGCAGACCTTACATCTTTAAGAACTAGAAATTCTCAATATCGTTTAGAAAATGACAAACTAAGACAAAGAATTAAAGAATTAGAAGCAAAAATCGAGGCATTATTATGATAAAACTAACACAAGAAGAACAAAAATACCTGCTTGATAGCATTAGAATTATTGCTGATTTTCCAAAAAAAGGAATTATTTTTAGAGATATTACCACTCTACTAAATAACAAAGAGGCTTTAAATTTTCTACTTAAACATTTAAAAGAACGCTACAAAGATTACAATCTAGACTTCATAGCAGGAACAGAAAGCAGAGGATTTATCTTTGCATCTATGATTTGTGCAAAACTTAATCTTCCTTTTGTGCCTATTAGAAAACCTGGAAAACTCCCTTTTGAAACCTTTAGCTGCGAATATGATCTTGAATATGGCAGCGATAAAGTAGAACTTCATAAAGATGCATTTAAAAATATTCAAAATGCAAAGGTTTTACTTGTAGATGATTTAATAGCAACTGGCGGAACAGCTATAGCTTCGTATGAACTTATTCAAAAAGCTGGAGCAAAATGCGTTGAAGCTTGTTTTTTAATGAATCTTAAAGATTTAAATGGAGCAAATAAACTTGAAAAACTTACTTCAGTTTATAGTGTTTTAGAAATTTAAAACTATAGAAAGGCGCAAATGGAAGAATTTTTAAAAAATTTACTTTACCAATACAAAGATCTAGCATATATTATTATTTTTTTATGGTGTATTTTAGAAGGGGAGTTGGCTTTAATTTTGGCAGGTATTTTTGCCCATCAAGGACATGTAAATTTAGGCTTTGTTATATTTATAGCAGGACTTGGTGGTTTTGTAGGCGATCAAATTTATTTCTATATAGGAAGATATAATAAACGTTACATACAAAAAAAATTAAAAACCCAAAGGCGTAAATTTGCAGTAGCACACTTACTTTTACAACGTTTTGGTTGGCCTATTATTTTTATACAACGCTATATGTATGGCTTTAGAACCATTATACCTATGAGTATAGGAGTCACGCGTTATAGTGCAAAAAAATTTGCTATTATCAATCTTTTTAGTGCTTGGGTTTGGGCATCAATCACTATACTTTTAGCTTGGTATTTTGGAGAACAAATTTGGAAGATGGTGACTTGGGCTGAAGAACATTGGTATTATGCAGCCATTATTATTATAGCTTTTTTATCCCTTTTATTATTTGGTTTTAAACAAATGGAAAAAGCTATACTTAAAGATAAAAGGAAAAAATCATGAAATTTGAATTAAACGATAAAAAACTAGATGCTATAAAAGCAGACTTTGAACTTATTTTTATACAGGATAAAAATTTAAAAAATTTTAACAAAGAAAAAGATTTTTTTAAACTTAATAATTACAAAGGCGAAGGTGTATTACTAGACTTAAACAATAAAAAGCTTTATTTAGAGCTTAAAAGCCTTGCTTATGAGGATATAAGATTAAGTCTTTGCACAGCATATAAAACTCTTGAAAAGCTTAATATAAAAAGCGTAAAACTTCCTAGCATAATAGGAGATTGTGTAGTTAGAAGTTTTACATCTTTAGTTGAAGGCGTACTTTTTGGAGCTTATAAATTTGATAAATATAAAAGCGAGAAAAAAACAAGCACTTTGGAAAAATTTATTATTTCAAGCGAAGAATTAAATGGTAAGAAATTTAATAAAGATGAAGCTAAGATAGGCTTGGAGCGTGGAGAAATTTTAGCTAATGCCACAAATTTTACTAAAAATATAGTCAATGAAATTCCTGAAATTTACACCCCTTTAAAAATGGCAGAAGATGCGCAAAATTTAGCTAAAGAAAATAAAAACATTATTTGTAAAATTTATGATGAAAAATTTTTGGCCAAAGAAAAAATGAATGCTTTTTTGGCAGTCAATCGTGCCTCGGTACATCCACCACGCCTCATTCATCTAAGCTATAAAGCCAAAAATGCAAAAAAACGTGTTGTATTTGTTGGAAAAGGCTTAACTTACGATTGCGGTGGATTAAGCTTAAAACCAGCTGATTTTATGCTTACAATGAAAGCTGATAAAAGCGGTGCAGCAGCAGCAATGGGGATCATAAAAGCCGTAGCCGAGCTTGCTTTAGATTTAGAAGTGCATTGTATTTTAGGTGCAACTGAAAATATGATAGGCGGCAATGCTTATAAGCCTGATGATGTGTTAATCAGTCGCGAAGGCGTAAGTATAGAAGTAAGAAATACAGATGCAGAAGGACGCTTGGTTTTAGCTGATTGTCTTTCTTTTGCACAAGATTTAAAACCTGATTTACTTATCGATATGGCAACACTTACTGGAGCTTGTGTTGTAGGACTTGGAGAATTTACAAGTGCTATTATGGGAAACAATGAAGAATTGCAAAATGATTTTTATCTAAGCTCTAAAAAAAGTGGAGAATATACTACAATCTTACACTTTAACCCCCACTTAAGAGAACTTATAAAATCAAATATTGCCGATATTAGCAACACTGCCTCTAGTCGCTATGGAGGCGCAATTACCGCGGGGTTATTTTTAGATAAATTTATTCGTAAAGAATATAAAGACAAATGGTTACATCTTGACATAGCAGGACCTGCTTATACGGAAAAATCTTGGGGATATTCTAGTTTTGGTGCAGGTGGAGCTGGAGTTAGAATGTGTGTTAATTATTTAATTCAAATTTTAAGGAAATCTAAATGAGTTTAAGCGTAGGTATAGTAGGACTTCCAAATGTTGGCAAATCAACGACTTTTAATGCTTTAACTAAAGCACAAAATGCCCAAAGTGCAAACTATCCTTTTTGCACTATAGAGCCTAACAAAGCCATGGTTGAAGTTCCTGACTTAAGACTTAATGAACTTGCTAAAATCGTAAAACCTGAAAGAATTATGCATTCTTTAATAGAATTTGTAGATATCGCTGGACTTGTTAAAGGTGCAAGTAAGGGTGAAGGCTTAGGAAATAAATTTCTTTCAAATATACGCGAAACTGAGGTTATTTTACACATAGTGCGTTGTTTTGATGAAGAAAATATCACCCATGTTGAAGGTGGAGTTAATCCTTTGCGTGATGTAGAAATTATCAATACAGAACTTATTTTAGCAGATATTGAACAACTTAGTAAAAAAATAGAAAAACTCACCAAAGAAACCAAAGCCAACCAAAAGGGTGCTAAAGAAAGCCTCGAACTTGCAAATTCTTTACTTGATCATTTAAACAAAGGCTTAGCTGCAAGTTCTTATCCTGAAAAAGAAAGCGAAATTTATCAAGCCTTAATCAAAGAATTAAGACTGCTTTCTGCTAAAGAAGTGATTTATGGTGCAAATGTTGATGAAAATGGTATTAGTGAAGATAATGATTATGTAAAAGCTTTAAAAGAATATGCTAAAAAAAATGATCATGAAGTTATCAAGCTTTGTGCAAAAATCGAAGAAGAATTAGTAGGATTAAGTGATGAAGAAAGTCGTGAATTTTTAAGTTCTCTAGGAGTTAACGAAAGCGGTCTTGATCAAATCATACGCACTGCTTTTACTAAGCTTGGACTGATCAGTTATTTTACCGCTGGTGTAGTTGAAGTGCGTTCTTGGACAATCAAAAAAGGCTGGAAAGCACCAAAAGCAGCGAGCGTGATTCATAATGACTTTGAAAAAGGCTTTATAAAAGCTGAAGTTATTTCCTATGAAGACTATATCCAATACAAAGGCGAAAATGGCGCCAAAGAAGCAGGAAAGCTACGCCTTGAAGGAAAAGACTATATCGTTTTAGATGGCGATGTAATGCATTTTAGATTCAATGTTTAGGCAAAATAGCCTAAACAATATTTATATTTTTTTAATAAATTCTTGTAAAATTTGAATTTGCTTTTCTACGCTTGTAGTAGAACTTGAGCCTTCACTTTGTTTAGAATTTAAAGAAATTTCAAAATTTAAAAGCTCTATAGCTTTTTCATCAAATATAGGATCTATTTTTGAAAGATCTTTAATTTCGCTTATATCAATGCCTTGTATTTCAGCTTGTGCAACAACATTTCCTACTATAAAATGTGCCTTTCTAAAAGGAATATTTTTTTCACGCACTAAATAATCCGCCAAATCAGTAGCCAATAAATGACCTTTTTTGCAAGCATTAAGCATATTTTCTTTATTAATTCGTATTTCTTTTAACATTGCATTTAAGATGATTAAACTATCTTTAGCGGTTTTTACACTATCAAAAAGCCCTTCTTTATCTTCTTGCATATCTTTATTGTAAGCTAAAGGTAGAGCTTTCATTATAGTTAAAAGAGAAATCAGATTTCCATAGACACGCCCTGTTTTTCCGCGTATAAGTTCACAAACATCGGGATTTTTTTTCTGAGGCATGATAGAACTTCCTGTTGAAAAACTATCACTTATGGATATAAAAGAAAATTCCGAACTTGAAAATAAAATCATTTCCTCGCAAAGTCTTGAAGTGTGTGTAAAAATAACTGCTATATCATAAAGTAAATCAAGAGCAAAATCTCTATCACTCACTCCATCCATAGCATTTGGCATAATATCTTTAAATCCTAAAATTTTAGCGTTCAACTCACGATTGGTGGCATAGCTTGTTCCTGCACACGCACAAGACCCAAGTGGCGAAAAATCAGCGAGTTCTAGACTATTTTGCAAACGCTTAATATCTCGCATTAGCATAAAAGCATAAGCTAAAATATAAAAAGAAAAACTCACAGGCTGAGCGTGTTGTAAATGTGTAAAACTTGGCATAATAGTTTTTTTATGCACTTTGGCATGTTTGAGCATGGTTTGAATCAATTCTTTTAAAAGCTTTATAAGTTCAATATGAGATTTTTTGACAAAAAGTTTAAAATCAGTAGCCACTTGATCATTTCTACTTCTTGCAGTATGAAGTCTTCCACCAATTTCACTACCTATAAGCTCGCTTAAACGCTTTTCTATAGCCATATGAATATCTTCATCTTTAATATCAAAAATAAATTTGCCTTGCTCTATTTCACTTCTAACCTGCTCTAAACCTTTTATAATAGCATCTAATTCTTCTTTTTTTAAAATACCACAACTTTCAAGCATTGTAGCGTGTGCTATAGAACCTTGTATATCTTCATTGAACAAAGTTTTATCTACATTTAAACTTGCATTAAATTCTTTTAAAAGCTCATCACTTGCACTACTAAAGCGTCCTGACCACATTTCATTTTTCATTTAAATGCCTTAAATTTTTGGTCCAAATTTGCTAAATTCAATGCCTTCTTTGACATCTTCGTAACGTTTAAAATTTTGTATAAACATATGTGCTAATTTATCTCTTGTTGCAATATAATTATTTTTATCTGACCAAGTATTTATAGGATTTAAAAGCGTGCTTTCTACACCTTCTAAAGCTTTTGGAATAGCTAAATCAAACACTTCAAAATTTTCAAATTCGCATTTTGCAATACTTCCATCTAGAATAGCATTAATGCAAGCCCTAGTAGCCTTAATACTCATTCTTTTACCCACACCGTAGCTTCCACCGCTCCAGCCTGTATTAACAAGATAAACATTAGCTTCATGCTTTTCAATCTTTTCACCAAGTAATCTCGCATAAACCGTTGGATGCAAAGGCATAAAAGGTTCTCCAAAACAAGCTGAAAAAGTTGCTTGAGGTTCTAAAATACCACGCTCAGTTCCAGCTACTTTTGCTGTATAACCACTTAAAAAATAATACATAGCCTGCTCTTTGCTTAGTTTACTTACTGGAGGTAAAATTCCAAAAGCATCTGCACTTAAAAATATAATATTTTTTGGATGCCCTGCTTTTAGACTAGGCTCATGATTTTCAATATGCTCTATAGGATAAGAAACTCTTGTATTTTCTGTTTTTGAAGCATCAGCATAATCAACACTCTTATCGGCTCTTAAAACTACATTTTCTAAAAGTGCATTTCTTTTAATGGCACCATAAATTTCAGGCTCATGTTCAGGATCGAGATTGATTGTTTTTGCGTAACAACCACCCTCAAAATTAAATACACCTTCATCATCCCAACCATGTTCGTCATCACCTATAAGTTTTCTTTTTGGATCGGTTGAGAGTGTAGTTTTTCCAGTGCCACTAAGTCCAAAGAAAAGTGCTACATCACCTTTTTCTCCGACATTTGCACTACAATGCATAGAAAGTTTATTTTCTAGTGGCAACCAATAATTCATCATAGAAAAAATACCTTTTTTCATTTCTCCACCATACCAAGTTCCACCAATAACTGCTATATTTTCTTCAACATTAAAGATTACAAAAACCTCTGAATTTAAACCATCTTGTTTGTAATCTTCATTGATACATTTGCAAGCATTATAAACAATAAAATCTGCTTTAAAATTCTCAAGTTCTTCTTGACTTGGGCGAATAAACATATTTTTAACAAAATGCGCTTGCCATGCAATTTCAGTAACAAATCTTACTGCTTTGCGACTTTGCAAAGAAGCGCCACAAAAAGCATCTTGAACATAAATTTTCTTTCCACTTAATTCTTGTTTTGCTTTGGTCAAAAGCTTATCAAATAATTCTTTTGTAATGGGCTGATTTACCTTTCCCCAAGCAATATACTTACTAGATGGATCTTGTTTTACAAAATATTTATCTTTAGGACTTCTACCTGTAAAAATCCCTGTATCTACACAAAAAGTATCATTATCCGTACTTAAACCTTCATTATTTGCTTTTTCATGAGCATTTAATTCATCATAACTTAAATTATGAAAAATTTCTTTTATATTATCCAAACCTAAATTATCAAATTTTTTCATCTTTCCCTCACTTTAATTCTTATAGATAGCTAATACTTCGCCTTCGTTAACAGTATCGCCTATTTTAATACAAAGCTCTGAAATAATTCCATCTTTTGGAGCATTAACCTCAATCTCCATTTTCATTGCTTCTAAAACCATGATGGCTTGACCTGATTTTACTTCTTCACCTTCGTTAACATAAATTTTAAAGACATTACCTGAAATACCTGCTAAAACTTCATTTTCAGCATCTACAGAACTTGTTGAATTTGAAGAAACAATATTTTTATTTTCTTCTACTTTTTTTACACTTTTAACATTAACATCTTTATCAAAACCATAGCTTACCTCTACATGATATTTATTACCATTTACAGCTACGGTAAATTTGTTTTCATCTACACTCATAGGCTTTGGCATACTAGCTAATTTGCGTACATTTACCTTTGCCTCTCCTTTTAAAAATGCTATACCTTTTTCTTTACAAGCTGCTGCAATAAATATATTTTCTTCACTCGTTTCTATACTCTCTTTTTCAAGCAAGGTTTTGGTATAAACTATACTTTTACTCTCATCTTTATCAGCTATATTAATAGCAAGCTCTGTAGTAGGTTCTAAATTAAGTTGTTTTGAAGCAAGTTCAACAATATTTGCATCGGGTGTAACAGGAGTTTTTCCAAAATAACCAAGCACCATTTTTCCATAACCTTCTGCTATTTTTTTCCAAGGTCCAAACATCACATTATTAAAAGCTTGTTGAAAATAAAATTGAGAAACTGGAGTAACCGAAGTACCAAATCCACCTTTTTCTACAACTTCTCTCATAGCATGAATGACTTGTGGAAATTTATCTAAGATATTATTATCTCTCATCATTTGTGTATTTGCTGTTAAAGCTCCTCCTGGCATAGGAGAAAAAGGAATAAGTGGATTTACCATAGTAGCTTCAGGTGGTAAAAAATATTCTTTTAAACAATCTTTTAAAACTTCTTCGTATTTTAGAATTTTTTCTTCCTCAAGTCCGCCTAAATCATAATCTTTGCCTTTTAAAGCATGCATCATGGTTAAAATATCAGGCTGAGAGGTTCCGCCACTTACTGGAGCCGCAGCCAAATCGATACCATCAACCCCTGCTTCAAGTGCTGCAAGATAGCAGGCTATACTCACTCCTGCAGTTTCATGCGTATGAAGTCTAATGTGTGTATCTTGAGGTAAAATTTTTCTAGCCATTTTAATGGTTTCATAAATTTTATTTGGATTAGAAGTCCCACTTGCATCTTTGAAACAAATACTATGAAAAGGAATTTCTGCTGCTAAAATTTCTTTTAAAATTTTTTCATAAAAAGGCACATCATGGGCACCTTTACAATTTGGCGGTAAATCCATTAAAGTGATAGTAATTTCATGCTTTAACCCATGTTTTACTATACATTCACCACTAAATTTTAAATTATTTACATCATTAAGGGCATCAAAATTTCTTATCGTTGTAGTACCGTGTTTTGCAAAAAGTTTTGCATGCAAATCAATAAGTTCACTACTTCCAGTATCTAAAGTAACGGTATTGACCCCTCTTGCTAAAGTTTGAAGATTGACATCTTTTCCTACAATAGCCCTAAATCTATCCATCATGGTAAAAGCATCTTCATTAAGATAAAAATACAAGCTTTGAAATCTAGCACCACCGCCAAATTCAAAATGTGTAATGCCTGCTTCTTTTGCTGCTTCTATTGCAGGAAAAAAATCATCCATTAAAACCCTAGCTCCATAAACAGACTGAAAACCATCCCTAAAGCTTGTATCCATTACATCGATGAATTTTTTAGCCATTATTTTTCCTTAAAAAATATTTTTTCATTATTATACAAAAATTTGATAACACATTACCAAAATTATTGCTATAGGCGATATAAAACGAATAAAAAACAACCAAATTAAGAAAATTTTTCGACTTATAAATTTAGAAAAAATTTTATAAATTTGTTTTTTATTCATAAAAAAACCTACAAATATAGAGCATGCTATAGCACCAAGTGGAAGTAAAAAATTTGAAGTTAATTTATCTAATAAAGTAAAAAAATCTTTGCCAAAAAAACTAAACATAGAAAAAAAATTTAAATTTAACGACAAGATACAACAAATTCCAAAAACAAAAACAAATAAACCTATTAAAAATAGAGCTTTAGCACGAGAAATTTGATAGTTATTAATCATATAAAAAGTTAAAGGCTCTATCATTGAAACAGCTGAAGTAATACCAGCAAAAAAAAGTGCTAAGAAAAAACAAAATGCAAAAATATAGCCTAAAATCCCAAGCTGATTAAACAAACTCATCAAGGATACAAAAACAATCCCCGCTCCTTGAGTATGTGGATCGGCTCCAAATTCAAAGATAAAAGTAAAAACAATAAGTCCCATAATAAAAGAAATCAATAAGTTAATCAAAACAATATACACTGAACTTTTTATAAAATTTGTTTTTTTATCCAAGGCTGATGAATATGTAACTATACAACCTATTCCCAAGCATAAGGTAAAAAATGCAAGCCCTAAGGCTTCGGCAATAGAGCTAAATTTAAAGTGTGAAAAATCAGGATAAAATAAATAAGAAAAAGCATTTGCAAAACCTTGCTTAAATCCCATGCAATAAAACAACATAAAAACAAGCATTAAAAATAAGCTAGGCATTATAACAACGTTTAATTTTTCAATCCCTTTGATTAAACCTTTAGATACTATCAATAAAGTAAGAAAAAAAGATAAAGTGAAGAAAAAAACAGAACTTGTCAAATTTGTAGTGATTAAATTCTGAAAATTACTTGCTGCTTCATCTAAAGTTTTAGGAAGATAATAAAGACTCACTACAGTATATTTTAAAACCCATCCCATGATAACTAGATAAAAAGAGAGGACAAAAATACCACCTAACATAAAAACGCCGCCATATCGCCATCTATTGCCATATTTTATAGCAAGATTTGAATAAGCATTTGCAAGATCACTTTTACTTAAACGTCCCATAGCCACTTCAGCCAAAAAAATACTAAATCCTATAGTTAAGGTAAAAAACAAATATAAAAGCACAAAAACAAAACCACCATTTTCTGCACTTAAAGTTGGAAATTTCCAAGCATTACCTAAACCAACGGCTCCACCAGCAACAGCCAATACAAAACCGATTTTTGAAAAATATGTTCTCATTATTTTTCAAACTCACTTTAAAAAAGCGGCTATCATAACTATAACAACAGCCAAAGGGGAAATAAATCTCAAAAACACATACCAAAGTTCAAAAAATATACCGCTCATATAAGGTTCAAATAAAATTTTTAAAGCATCTTTTTTCATCACAAATCCCACAAAAATAGCTGCCAAAATTCCACCTAAAGGCATAATAACCTTGCTTGAAACACTATCAAGCAAATCAAAAAAACTCATTCCAAAAAATCCAAACTGAGTACTTTTTAAAGAAGATAAAATACACAACATTCCTAAAATATAAACAACAATTCCTATTAAAATCAAAGCTTTTTTACGGCTCATGCCAAAAGTATTAATAAGATAAAAAGCAAAAGGCTCTATCATTGAAACAGCTGAAGTAATACCAGCAAAGATTAAAGAAATAAAAAATGCTGCTCCAAAAATACAACCAATCACCCCAATTTTTTCAAATAAAGTAGCTAAGGAAATAAAAACAAGTCCTGGTCCTTGCTGATTAGGATTGTAGCCAAATTCAAAGATAAAAGTAAAAACAACCAAACCCATTAATAAACCAACTAAAAGATTGATAAAAATAATATTTAAAGTACTGGTAATAAAATTGGTTTTATCAGGCAGACTAGCAGAATAAGTAATAATCGTTCCAACGCCCAAAGAAAGACTAAAAAAAGCAAGTCCTAAGGCTTCAAGAACATTTGAAGTGTTGATTTTGGAAAAATCAGGTACAAAAAGAAATTTAACCGCCATCATAAAACCATCTTTACTAATAGCATAAACAAGCATCAAAATAAGTAAAATAAACAATGAAGGCATCATCCAAACATTTAACTTTTCAATCCCATTCTTAACACCTTTAGAAACAATATAAAAAACACATAAAAAAACCAAAGTAAAACAAATAAACTGACTTAAAAAATCCTCACTTGTAAAAAATCCAAACTGTGCTTTACTTACTTCTAGATCCATAGGCAAATTTCCAGTGATACTTAAAAACACATATTTAACTATCCAGCCAATCACCAAGGTATAAAAAGAAACTATTAAAATCGCCCCCACCATAGTAAAACCAACATAAGACCAAGCTTTTTTATTTGAAGGTGCTAACTTTTCATAGGCATTAACCGGATCTTTTTCACTAATTTTTCCTATGCTAAGCTCAGCTAAAAATATCACAAAACCTACACCTAAAGTAAGAATTATATAAAGCAAGATAAAAGCAGATCCACCACTTTGACCTACTAATGTTGGAAATTTCCAAGCATTACCCAAGCCCACCGCTGAACCTGCTACCGCTAAAATGAAACCTATTTTTGAAAATTTAGAACTCAATGTTACAACCTTAACTTAAAAATTATTTTAAAATATTATTAAAGCAAAAAAACTTTTAAGCTTTATTGAAAACAATCAAATTTAAATCAAAAATGTGAATTTTTGTAAATTTCAATAAAAATAAAGATACTTTTGGTTATAATTCGGCTTTATTTTTAAGTCTTAAGTAGGGATACGCAAGCCGAACTGATTTAAAAATTGAAAAAATTTTTTTATAGAAAGGTTAAGATAATGAAAAAAGTTCTTTTTTTATTATTAGCATGTTCAGCAGTAGCTTTTGCAGCTGAAACTAATGCTCCAGTAGAGCAAGAAGCTATTAATGTATGGATTAAAGCATTTTCAGTTCTTGCAGCAGGTTTAGGTCTTGGTGTTGCAGCACTTGGTGGTGCTATCGGTATGGGTAATACTGCAGCGGCAACAATTGCAGGAACAGCTAGAAACCCTGGCCTTGGGCCAAAATTAATGACAACTATGTTTATCGCTTTAGCGATGATTGAAGCACAAGTTATCTATGCTCTTGTTATCGCGCTAATAGCACTTTATGCAAATCCTTTTATAGTTTTACAATAAAACTTATCAAAGCCCTTTTTGGGCTTTTTTTATGCGGTTATGGTGGAATTGGTAGACACGCCATCTTGAGGGGGTGGTACGCTCTGCGTGTGCGAGTTCAAATCTCGCTAACCGCACCATCGATACTATAAACTACTATAAATATCATACTTATAAAATATCGATAAAATAGGCATTTATAGCTATATAAAGCCTAAATTAAAGTTTTTTCCGTTAAAATTCATTTCGAAACTTTTTTCCTAACTTTTCTCCTAACTTTTTATTTTTTATTCTAAAAAGTTAGGAGAAATTACCACAAGGAGTCTATTTTTAAATGCTTACACAGAAAGATATAGTAAATATTAGTCCAAAAGATAAAAAATTTTTAATTAGCGATAGTGATAATTTATTTGTATTAGTTTATCCTAGCGGCAAAAAGTCTTTTGTATTTGATTGTAAAGATCCAAAAACAAGAAAATTAAAAAGAATAACTTTGGGGCAATTTCCGCAAATATCAATTAAAGAAGCTCGAGATAAAAAAATGAGATAAAAACTTTACTAAAAACTAATGAAAGTATAAGAAAAAAAGAAGGATGTGATACAAGTTTTAGAAAAATTGCTGAACAGTATTTTCTTCAAAAAAACGACATAACAAAACGCACTCTCAATGAGTCTATTAAGCGAATGGAAAATCATTGCTATCCTATTATAGGAGATATTCCCATTAGTAATCTTAAAAGAAGCGATATTTTAAATGTTCTTGAAAAAATAAAACTACAAAAAAATCCGAAGTCGGTAAAAAAATATTTACAACATTAACTTATGCAGTTAACAAAGAGATGATTGAAAATAATATTATGCTTGGTATAAAAAGAAAGGATTTGGTCTATAACAAAAAAACAAGACATTTTGCGACTATTACGGAAGTTTCAAAAATTAAAGAATTAATTGAAAATATTATTTATATACAATGTGATACAAATACAAAAATGGCAATCTTATTGTCGCTTCTTACTGCGCAAAGAAGTTTTAGCATAAGAAATGCTGCTTGGGAAGATATTGATTTAGAAAATGGCTTGTGGAACATACCTGCTTCAAAAATGAAAATGAAAAAAGCGCATTGTATACATCTAAGTGATATTGCAGTGCAATTATTAAAAGAATACAAACAAATAAGTCATCATGATCTTTTATTTAAATCCATTAAACAAAAAAGAAAGGCGATGGACTAAATGAGATCTTGAGTGATAATACAGTAAGAATGGTATTTAGAAGAATGGGATATTCAAATGAAGATTTTACTCCACATGGTTTTAGATCTATGTTTAGTACTCTAGCTCACGAAAATATTCAAAAACATCAGTTTAGTAGCAATATTATAGAAATGTGTTTGGCACATACGGAAAAAAATAAGGTTAAAGCTTCATATAATTTTGCACAAAATTTAAAAGAGAGAAGGGAGTTGATGCAATGGTATAGTGATTATTTGTGCGAAATATGCCCAAAATTAAAAGATTTTATTTTACTTGATTTTATATAAAAAGGAATAATATGAAAAACAAATATTTAAAAGAAGCATTCACTCGGGCGGGGGGTGAATTTCTTGAAAATAAAGAAAATAAAGAAAATAAAGAAAATAGAGAAAATAGAGAAAAACTCATAAAAACCCTAATAATACACTTAAATTCTTATTTAGAGGCTGAAAATAATCTACAAAAAATCAAGATTTTAGTCAAAATATATCAAAATTTACAAAAATGTAGCCGAACTCCTGATCTTATTGACATAGAAGAACTTGAATTTAACAAAGAAGACATTTTCGAAGAATTATTTTATGCTTTAGGCGGTTTAGGAGGTATGTATTC
>NZ_MJXN01000024.1:0-974 GCF_001762815.1 Campylobacter sp. BCW_6465 | reverse complement strand
GTAAGTGGAATTTATAGCGATAATCATGGAATTGCTTTAGATGTTGGTTCAAGTACTAGTAAAATAGAACTTAAAAATGGTGGCATTATACAAGGTAAAGTTAATGGTATAAGATTAGAAAAAGCAGCTTCTTTAAGCGGAGAAATAATTTTATCCGGTGAAGGATCTAGAGTAGAAGGTGGAAGTGGCGCTGGTATATCTAATGAAAGCGGAAAAATAGAAGGCTCTATAAAAGTAGAAGATGGAGCTACTGTAACTTCTTCTTCAGGTCAAGCTATCTCTAATTCTGGCTCAGGAAGTATAACAGGTGGTATTACAGTTAGTGGGGAAAACACTAAACTTGAAGGAAATATAATCAATACAGGCAATGGATCTATAGGTAGCGATATCAAGATAGAAGGTGGAGCTAAGGTAGAAGGTGGTCTTGTTAATCAAGGTAATGGAAGTATCTCAGGAAGTGTTCAAGTAAGTGGTGGTAGTAGTATTGATTCCATTACCAATGAGGGTAATGGAGCTATTTCTGGTTCAATTACTGTAGATAAAGATAGTAAACTTGATTCCATCACTAACACTTCTACTTCTGATACAGGTATAAGTGGTTCCATCACTAACAATAGTGATAATAAACTTGAAATTTCCAATGGAGAAGGTGCAACCATAGGTGGAGGTATTACAAATAATGGTAATGCTGATTTAGTTATTTCCAACCAAGGCTCAGTAGGTAAAGATAAAGATGGTAATACAGTAACTAACAATGGTAGTGGTAGTGTTGGAATTAAAGATTGGGTTGTTTCTACAGATAAAGAAACAGGTAAATTAGACACTGTGGTTGTAGGTGGAAGTGGTAAAGATAATGTAAAAGTAGAAAACATCACTGTAGATCAAAGCAATGTTAATCTTGAAGAATTAGGTAATATAAACAATATCATCTCAGGTGTTAATCAAGGCAATATTGGCAATATAGGAACCAATGG
>NZ_MJXN01000023.1:0-905 GCF_001762815.1 Campylobacter sp. BCW_6465 | reverse complement strand
GTAAGTGGAATTTATAGCGATAATCATGGAATTGCTTTAGATGTTGGTTCAAGTACTAGTAAAATAGAACTTAAAAATGGTGGCATTATACAAGGTAAAGTTAATGGTATAAGATTAGAAAAAGCAGCTTCTTTAAGCGGAGAAATAATTTTATCCGGTGAAGGATCTAGAGTAGAAGGTGGAAGTGGCGCTGGTATATCTAATGAAAGCGGAAAAATAGAAGGCTCTATAAAAGTAGAAGATGGAGCTACTGTAACTTCTTCTTCAGGTCAAGCTATCTCTAATTCTGGCTCAGGAAGTATAACAGGTGGTATTACAGTTAGTGGGGAAAACACTAAGCTTGAAGGAAATATAGTCAATACGGATAGTGCATCTATAGGTAGCGATATCAAGATAGAAGGTGGAGCTAAGGTAGAAGGTGGTCTTGTTAATGAAGGAGAAGGCTCTATTACTGGTTCTATTACAATTGATAAAAACAGTCAGCTTGATTCTATCACTAACACCTCTACTTCTGATACAGGTATAAGTGGTTCCATCACTAACAATAGTGATAATAAACTTGAAATTTCCAATGGAGAAGGTGCAACCATAGGTGGAGGTATTACAAATAATGGTAATGCTGATTTAGTTATTTCCAACCAAGGCTCAGTAGGTAAAGATAAAGATGGTAATACAGTAACTAACAATGGTAGTGGTAGTGTTGGAATTAAAGATTGGGTTGTTTCTACAGATAAAGAAACAGGTAAATTAGACACTGTGGTTGTAGGTGGAAGTGGTAAAGATAATGTAAAAGTAGAAAACATCACTGTAGATCAAAGCAATGTTAATCTTGAAGAATTAGGTAATATAAACAATATCATCTCAGGTGTTAATCAAGGCAATATTGGCAATATAGGAACCAATGG
>NZ_MJXN01000022.1:0-388 GCF_001762815.1 Campylobacter sp. BCW_6465 | reverse complement strand
AATTTTTTGCGTTTTTCTCCTGTGCTATAACATTTAAATAAATAAGCTTGTAATAAACAAGGAAGTATAATAAATGTGATTGTAAAAAAAATAAAATTTATAAAGATTAAAAATTTAGAACACTTATATACTATATATTCTTGTGGTGATAATTCTTCAGCTTCTGGAGGACCGAGCATTACATATCCTCTATAAGTTTCAAGATCATAGCTAAGATAAAATATGATAACAATAGCCATAAAAAAGATAATAAAAGATATTAAAAAATAAGATTTTACAAATTCTTTTATATTAATTTTAATCCAATAATTTAAAATAGAAAAGACAATAAGAACACTTAAAGTTGTAAGATAAAATTTTATATTAGTAAAAGCAAGAATAAATCCAA
>NZ_MJXN01000021.1:0-14675 GCF_001762815.1 Campylobacter sp. BCW_6465 | reverse complement strand
CTTGATCCAAGAATTCCTGCTATTTATAGATATAATTTTCCGCAAGAACTTCGAGCTAAAATACTAGCTTATGCTAAAGAGCATAATATCAAAGAGTAAAAATCACTCAAAATCTTTAATATACTTTTCCAATGCTTTGATGGTAAGATTTTCAAAAAGAATCTTATCTTCTTTGATATTGTTTTGTATGGCAGCTTCAAGATATTTAATAAACATATTTTCTTCCATTTCTTCAAAGATGGGAGTATATAATTCTTTTGCGATTAGGCTAAGGGCTAAAATATTGATCAATCTCGTGGATTTGATTAAGGGTATATTATTAACAATGCTTTCAAAATCTTTAATACTAATAGAAGAATAATCATTATTTAATTTAGAGCTTTGTTGTTTTGTTTTAATATCTTTTAAATTTTTTACCAAACTTTTTAAAATATTTTCATATTCTAATGAATTTGGATTTTTTTGAATTATTTCTTTTAAAAAGCTATCATCTGCCTTTTCTTCTTCTTCGATAAATTTATAATCATTATTTTCTAAAATCTCTTTTAACTCTTTGTTTTTGTCAAAATTTATACTTGTTTTTCCTCTAGGTTTAATTTCAATTTCATCAAAATGATTGCGTTTTTCAATATCTTCTAAGTATTTTTTATTTTCTTTAATGCTTGCTTCAATGCTTTTTGCATCCACAAATCTAAATTCTAAATTACCGATTTTAAAAATATCGCCTATGCTGATTATTATTTCATAGCCACTTGGCATTCTAGAAAAGGACTTATTATAATAAATGTCAGAATCTTCAAAAGCCGCAATTGTAAAAGATCCTTCTTCATAAGATACTATGGCATGGGTATTTTTGATTTGTTCTAGTTTATCTTGAATACGAAAAGTGCAATCATCACCGCTTCCTATAGTTCCACCCTTTGTGTTAAATACAAATGTTTTAGAACCACTAATACATTCGTCATAATTCTCAATAGTAATTCCTATTTCTTCTTTTTCTATCATTGTTTATTTACCCCTGTAATATTTTCTACTATTTTAAGATTATTTAAAATATAAACTATATTATTTAATTCACTAGCACCGTTAATAATTTCAAAGTCAAAATATAAGTTTTTATTATTGTTAAATATAATGCTGTATATAGAATTACTTTTATTATCTTTTATAAACTTATACCATGCCCATTCTCCTTTATATGATTTTGTATAATTTAAATTAGGATTAGAGTAGTTATAGGCTGTAAAATTTAAACTTGTTCCATTATTGAATTTTTCTGCTACAATTTGTAGGGTTTGATTAAGAGTATGATCGTATTGGATATTTTTATTATCATAGCCAAGCTTTATAAAGGAAAAATCCGCACTTAAATCAAGGCTTTGAATAGTAAAATTAACTTTTATATTATCATTACCATTTAGTATGAGACTAGAGAGATTGCCTGCATTGGTGATAAAATCTAAAAATTCTTTAGAGAAATTTAATTTTGAAGCAAATTGAGAATTGACAGAATAGTTATTTTTTCTTTTTACTAAAACATTGTTCAAGTATTTTTTATAAAAACTATTTAATGTCCCATTTCTTCCAAAAAATGTTTTAAAACTATCCATACTAAGATCTGCTACACTCTCATCATTAAAAGGATAATATGGTGCAATATCATTAACAAATGGATTATACACTTCATTAATCCAAGCAGTATTAAATAAAGAAATACCATGATTTTCTATAAAATTCCACGAATAATTAGAAAGCTGACTATAATATCTCTCTAAATCATTAGGTAATTTTTTTATGTTCATTTGAAATACAGCAAAAGGATCATTGGCATCTTTATTGCCTCCAAGAGCATATGAAATTTTTTCTTCAGCGCTTTGGTTATTATTAGAACTAAAATCTATAATTTTATTGGACATATTTGTAATACTTGTATTAAGAATATCTAATATTTTTTCATCATCAGTGCCTTTGCCCACTTCTATATTACCAACACTCAAAAGTGTATTTTTGTTTACTAGCTTATGATATTGTGTGAAAGCATTGCTTACCCCAATAAAATTTGATCTAATTTCCCCAGCATTTAATCCTAAATTGTAGGCTTGAGTTAGTAAAACTGCATCATTTAAATTTGTATTAGAACTAACAATTTTTAACAAAGAATATAAAGGGTTTTCTTTTTTTGATAAGATATTAAGCTCATTAAGCATTGCCTCTTTGGTATTATACCTAACAGGTTGCAATGAAGCGAGTAGATTTTGCCAAGCATTTTGGTATTCACTTAAGTATAATTTTAAAATACCCATAGTCAAAGTGTTTTTATTTTCTTTAAAATTGTTATCTAGCATCCAAGATTCAATATTGATTGCGGTGTCAACTTGTTGATTTAAATCATTTAAAAAGTCCATCATACCAACTTTTGTATATATTTTATCTATAGAAGTTATTTGAGAATTATTTGAAAATACACTATTTGCAGCAAAACCTAAATCCTCTTTTATAAGATATTTTTCTTTAGGTTTATCGCTATTTAAAAAATTAAGAAGAATGTAAATTCTTTGAGTTCTACTTATACTCTCAAGTTTTCTTTTTCCTGTATGTATACTGTTTTCATCTTCTGTAAAAGATTTAAGATTAAATTGTTTAAGCTCATCCACCCCTTCTAGAAAGTCATCTTTAGAGATTGAATACTTACTTAAAGTATTCCAATTCTCGTTAATCCAAATTTTTAGTATTTCTTTATTAAAATATTTTTGTTCAAATAAAGATCTATACATATATAATGTTTTGATTAAATTTTCTTTATTTGTATCGGTAAGTAAAGTATATTCCATTTCTTTTAATAAAGTATTTTTTAACACATCTTCATTCAGTTTATAATAAAGTTGTTTAGCTTCTTTAAATCCTTTGTATGAGAGATTTAGATTTAAATATTGAAATATATTATTATCTTGCCAAAGTTCAGGATAAGTATTTAAAATATTTCTCAATTCAATTAAGAAGTCAGCTTTTTGTTTAATATTTAAATTTTGATAATCTTGATCTTTAAGAAGCAATTGTAAAGATCTTAAGGTATTTTGGCTTTTTTCGAATTCTTTATTGTTTTTACTTATAAAATAAGAAGATATAGCATATGTTCCAAAGCTTATGATTAAAATTATAATTAAAAAAGATAATTTTTTAGAATAAGATTTCATAGCGCTTAAAGAATAATCTGTAAAAATTAAATCTTCGAGCAGTGATTTAACAAAATAGCTTTGTTTATTATGTATAATATTGGATTTTGATAATACTTTTTTGCAGTTATATTTCTCACATATGGCATCGAGTAAGAAATTTCTAGGAATATTTTCTTGATAGGCGCTAACAAAATAAACTCCTCTAAGATAAGAATTATTTTTAAGCTTATTTTCTTCTTGTACTTCCAAAATAAAAGTCTTTGCTAATGCAAATAAATTATCAAATTGTTTTAAAAATAAGTAGCTTTTATTTTTATTTTCCATATTGTAAATATGGGAATTTTTACTCATTAAAGAGCATAATAATGAATCACTTAATTCTTTAAATTCATTATTTAAAAATTCTTCACTTAAGATTTTATCAAAAGATAATCCTAAAATTTTATCCGAAATTTTTTTATCGAAAATATCAAAATACTCTTTCATGCCTTCCATCAAGTCAAGTTTTGAAAAAACTATATAGATGGGCAACTTTAAATTCAAAGTTTTTTCACATTCGTTTACTCTTTTTGTTAGATATCTAATAAGATTTTTGGAATACTCCTTAGGATTATTTAAGAAAAGGACAGTATCAACAACTAAAATAATTCCATTTAGTTTGCTATGAAAAAAATTTTTATTGAGAAAAGTAAGGAATTTTTTCCATATATTTTTTTTAATTAAAAAATCTCTATTTTTATCTATATCATCTTCGGGTATTTCATCGCTACTTGTAGGCTTAAAAAATTCTTCTTGTGAAAAATAGTTTCCTTCTGTATCTAACAAAGCGCCTTTTTTTGATACATAAAGTGCAAAATTTCTAGTAGACTTATGGAATTTTTTATAAGACTCTAAACTATCGCTAAGTGGATATTCGATGTTAGAATAATTGATAAAAGTGCTTTTTCCAGCCCCTTCATTTCCTATGATGATAATTAAGGGTAAATTTTTTGTTTTTAAATCATTCTTCCATGTTTCTTTGGCATCTTTAAGAGATAAAAAGAAGTTTCTTTTAGATTTGTAAATAAACTCATCAGCTTCTTTTTTTAGGTCTTTAAATTTTAATCTTTTTTCACTTTTTAAAGAAGATATAAAATTTATAATAGGCTTTAATAAAAAAAATAAAAAAACAATAAGCCAAATTATCAAGATAATACTAAATCTTAAAAATGAGCTACTAAAAATATATATGTCGTTAAAAGCTATTAAAGGACCCCAAAACCAAAATAAAACACTAAAAAGAAAAATACAACAAAGTAAAAAAGCAGTTATAAATAATCTTGATTTTATAAAATCAAATATTTTTTTAAACATCGTTATTCCTTATTTAAAGTAAAAACAAATAAATATTAATATCAATATACAAATATTTTACAAAAATTTATATAGATTAAGATTAAAATGATACAATTTTGAATGTTAAAAAAAATTAAAGGAGGTTCTTTTTATGGCTGAACCAGCGTTTATAAGAATTGAAGGTTCCACACAAGGTTTGATTTCAAGTGGTGCATCTACTGAAGCGAGTATTGGCAATAGATATAAATCAGGTCATGAAGATGAAATCATGGCGCAAGAGGTATCTCATATCGTAACTGTACCCGTTGATCAGCAAAGTGGGCAACCTTCTGGACAAAGAGTTCATAAGCCCTTTTCTTTTACTTGCTCATTGAATAAGTCCGTGCCTTTGTTATATAATGCACTTACCAAAGGAGAAAGACTTCCAACAGTCGAAGTTCATTGGTTTAGAACTGCAGCAAGTGGCGGATCTGAACATTTTTTTACTACAAAATTGGAAGATGCAATTATTACAAATATTGAATTAATAATGCCAAATGCACAAGAGTCAAGTAATCATGATAAAACCGAGCTTTTAAAAGTTTCAATGAGTTATAGAAAAGTAGTTTGGGAACATACTGCTGCTGGAACTAGCGGAAGTGATGATTGGAGAGAGGGCAAAGCTTAATTATAATTTATCTTAAATAATCCTGACTAAAATACATAATTATAGTTGGGATTGTATCGTGAATTATATCCATGGCATAATTATGATACGACCTTATACTTATTTGTACTAATAATTTGCATAATTAAAGCTTGTTTTTATATTATTTTTATCCTTTTATAGGTTTTACATTTGATTTTTATTCTAGCAGTAAAACAATTTTTATTTAATTTTACTCATAACAAATAAATTGATATTTAAAAATTTAGTATATTTATTCTATATGTGTTAAATTTTTTATCAATACGGATATATTATTATCCACTTTAAGATTATTAGTTTCTAAATTGAAAATTGAATAGCTTAATACTCCTAATATAATCAATACTGGCACAACGATAATAAGTTTTTTAAAATACAATCTTATAAATTTTTGCCAAATATTTTCTTCTAAACCAATTTTGTATGCTTTATTAAAAGCTAACTCTTCTTCTATCTTATAAACCGGTTTTAAAGATGTGGCAATATTATTGCAAAAATGAATTATTTTTTCATCTCTATCCTTAGTCTCATTATATTTTCCTTTATAACCAAGAATCAAACAAGCATAAATAAATTCCAAAAAATCTTTAAACTTAAAAGGATTATTAATCCAAGATGATGCAATATCATAAAAATTATTTCCACCTAAAGTTTCATCAAATAACCTTACAGTTAGAGTATTGTGAGCCCAAAAATTAATAAAAAGTTCATTTTTCATTAAGCTTTCATCTATAAAGACACAAAGACAATATTTGAATTTAATAATTTCTTTTTCATCATATTCTTTACATATACTTAATTTAGCGGTTATATCTAAAATTTTATTAATCAATGTTTCTCTAAGTTGATTAATATTGCTTGTATCCATAGAGCTTATTTTTGAAAGTCTATAAGAAAGCAAAAGCAACTCCAAAGAATAATCAATAATTTTATTGTTTTTTAAACCATCAAAATCTGAATCAAGAAGTAAGCTTAATGCCTTTTTTTCTTCATTTATTTCTTTCATTGAAATACCGCCCACATTATAATATCAGGGTTTTTTATATTGTTGGTCAAGTACATACTAATGATACTTTCATTTTTAAAATCTTTAAACAGTTGATCTCTTTTATCTAATTTATAATAAACATAACCATTTAAATAAGGAATGTTAGATGGAACATTAGGTACTTGATCTACATTTAAGCCCTCAAGCTGAGTTGCGACTATATTTTTAATTTTACTTTGAGTATGTATCTTGCTTTGAATTTTAAAATTATTAAGTAGATATTCTGTAGTAACATCTGCACGAATTGCGAAATAAATTTCACTTTCTTCTAAAATTCCCGAATTATCAAAAATAAAATCATAAAAACCATTGCCATTAATACTGGTCTTAGCTATAAAATATTTAGGGCTTGTGATTTTAGAAAATAACAATCTTAGATTATTCATCATATTTAAAAAAGTATTATAAAGATTATCGTGTTTATAAGGAATAAAATCTAAAAAAGATTCTTCGTTGCTAAAAGCTGCAAGCTCTCCTTGAAATTCTAAAAATTTTTCGTATAAAAATTCAGGATGTATTTTATCTTTTTTTAATAGATGTGAAAATATTAAATACCATTTTTTTAAAAGATTAAGGGATAAAAAAGTGCTAAAATCCAATGTATTTTTTGTTTGATCGATTCCTTTAAAAACATTAGATAGAACTTTTTTATGTTGATTGATTGAAAAAATAATTTCTTCCAAAAAGGATCTTATGGTAGATATTTTGCTGATATTTAAGCAAGTGGGTATAAAATCACTTTCTAATTCAATTTTTTTATTGATATCAATATTTTTAATTTTTGCAATTGGTAATTCAAGTTCATCAGGAGTTGAATTACCTAAAATGCCAAGTTTTAATCTTAAACTAGCAAGAAGTAAATCTTTTTTCTCTTGTGTAAAAGTTAGATTTTCAAGTTCGTACTCATCTTCAATTTTGTCCATTACATTAGATTTTGAATCATCATAATTTCTTAAAGCAATACTATTTCTAAGACATATAAACTTTGAATTTGGAAAAGTATTTCTTAAAGATAAATCAGCAATATCAGTAACTCCGATAGGAATTTTTAATACCACAACTGAATCAATTAAAGATTCATAATTGATTTCAATAGGCTCAGGCAACAAATCTTGCTCAGGTGCATTAAAAATGCTTCCATCTTGTGCGATACCTGAAATTTTAGAAAGTGCAATTTTTCCTTGCAATAACATCTCTTGAGAAAATTCCAAGTCTATTATTCCATATAAATTACTATATATATTTATAGTTTTAAGATCTATATTTCTATTAAAAAATCTTTCTTGCTGCTCAAAATGGGTTTGTCCAATATTAAGTCCATCAAACCAAGCAACTTTTAATTTATTTGCCATATATTATTCCTATTTAATTCTTTTGATACCTTCTTTGGATATTTCAAATTTTAAATACTTATTCTTCCCAAACCCATTTGCATCTTCGGTCTTTGCCCATATTTTTGTTGTTTTTTTTGTATTATTTGCAAATAATACAAGAATGCCTACATAAGGAACCTCTTCTTCATCTACTTTAACCGCGATAATATTGTCTTTAGGTGCAATTTGCGTTTTAATAGAATCAAGTTTATCCTTGCCTAGTACCCCCTCTTCTCTAGTAGCCAAATCTATATCACTTGCTTCTTCAAATTTTTTAATATCCTTAAGTTGATATACAATAGCCGTAACAGGAACATCATCATGTCTATTATTAAGATTGGAATTCTCTACATTATTTATCTTAACACTAACAACACTTGAGCAAGCGCAAAAGAATAGTGGCAATAAAAAAAATAAACTTTTTTTACAAAACATGAAACTAAAGTATCCTTTCTATCTTAGAATATATAATTTATGATTAATTGAGTAAATTTTTTAAAAAATTAACATAATATTTTTTAAAATTTAATTATAATGAGGCAAATTTTTGGAGGAATTAAATGTATTTTTGTGATCAATTGAAAAATAATTTAGATGAACTACAAGAATTTCAGTTACTTGAAGATGAGATGTCAAAATATAAGACTTTAAACCATGAAAATATTTCTTGGGATAAAGTTTATCAATATTCTCAGTTTATATTATTAAATCATTCTTTAGATTTTAAAATTTGCAACTATTTTCTTTTATCGTGTTTTAATTTAAACAATGAAGAATGCTTTGAAAAGCTTTTGCTTCTTTTTCAACATTTAAAAAAACTTATAGATGAAAATAATGCTTATATATTAGCTCAAAAGCGAAAAATTCAAATTTTTATTCAAAATTTTATTCAAGAATACAATAAAACAAAAGTGCTTATATCATCTGAGATTGTTAATCAATTTATTACTTTATTTTCCGAATTTGAAAATTTGCTATCTTGCAATTTTGCAAAAATTGAAATTGCTCAAGTTGCACCACAACTTCCAAAATCTCCTGTAACTCAAGTATCTGTAAACATTAGAAGCGATAATATTAACTCTTTAAACGAGAGAGAATATAAAAATTTTTATCAAAAACTTGCATTTGAGCTTTTGGAAGAGGATGAAAATAATCTCAATATCTACGCTTTATTCACCCAAGCAATGTGGGGAAAAATCAGGTGTTTGCCTGAATGTAATAATGAAAAAATTACTAAAATAAGAAAACCTGATGCAGATATAATTCGCATATTACTTTCTGATAAAGAAAATGATATAGAACATATTAAATGTTTTATGCATGAACTTATTTTAAATCCTTTTTGGATAGAGGGTGTACAACTCTTTTGTGATTTTTTAGAAAAAAAGAAAAAAAATAAACAATTAGACATTCTTATAATATTAACAAGTGATTTTATTTCTAAATTTGATACTATTGAACTTCTCCGTTTTCAAAATGGTGATTTTATCTGCAAAGAAGAAGTTTATAAATATTTTGTTAAATCCAAAGAAAATAAAAAAAGTTTTTTTTCAAGTAAAAAAACTGACAAAGAACATACATTACAAGATTTTGAGCAAATGCTGATGAATATTGATAAAGAAAATTTTAATAATTCTATTATGAATAATATTAATTCCTTGCTAGATATGGTAAAAATTTTTGAATCAAAAGGAATGAAAAAGAACTCTAAAATTTTAAATATATACTTAGTAGAGTTAATGGAAAAAACTCTACTAAAAGATTATCTAGCCGAAGAATATGAAAACGCAAAAAATAAAATTAAATGATGCAAGATTAAATTTAGCAAATTTTAATATAATAATTAAGCTAAAATTTTTATTTTTAAGGATTTAAAATGTCAGATGGATCTCATGCTCCAAAGGAACGAATTAATATTACATATAAAGCTAAAACTAATGGACAAAATGAGGATGTGGAGCTGCCGTTAAAATTAATGGTAATGGCAAATTTAAAAGGAAAAAACGAAACCCCCTTAGAAGAAAGAGAAATTTTGCAAATTAACAAGATCAATTTTGATCAAGTTATGAGAAAACTCAATATAACAACGAGTTTTAGCGTAAAAAATACTCTCGGAACAGGAGCTGAAGAGCTTGATGTTAAGCTCAATATTGCTAGTATGAAGGATTTTTCTCCAGATAGCTTAGCTAAACAAATACCTGAGTTAAACAAATTATTGCAGCTAAGAGAAGCTTTAATGGCTTTAAAAGGTCCTATGGGTAATATTCCTGATTTTAGAAAAGCTGTTTTAGAAGCGTTAAAAAATGAAAAAACTAAAGAAAAGTTACTTTTAGAAATTAAACAAGAAGAGCAAGGAAATTAAAATGGCAAATACCAAAGTAATTGATACGCCAATTATTGAACAAATTATGGAGAAAAGCAAATACTCTAAAACTGATGAAAGTTATAGTATTGCCAAAAGAGGTGTTGCTGAATTTATTTCAGAAATTGTAAAAAGCGATAATGCCGAAGAAAAAATCAATAAATTTGCACTTGATGAAATGATAGCCCATATTGACCATTTACTCTCAAAACAAATGGATGAAGTTTTACATAATGAAGAATTTCAAAAACTTGAATCTACTTGGCGTGGACTTAGATTTCTGGTTGAAAGAACTGATTTTAATGAAAATATAAAAATCGACCTATTTGATATAACAAAAGAAGAAGCCTTAGAGGATTTTGAAAACAATCCAGATATAACACAAAGCGTTGTTTATAAAAATATATATTCTTCAGAATATGGACAATTTGGAGGAGAGCCTGTAGGAGCAATCATTGGAGATTATCAACTTGGATCAGCAAGTCCTGATATGACTTTTTTAAATAAAATGGCTAGTATTGCGGCTATGAGTCATTCTCCCTTTTTAACATCTTTTGGACCAAAATTTTTTGGGCTTGATGATTATTCTGAACTTGCGAATATTCAAGATTTGCAAGGTTTGCTAGAAGGTCCTCAATATACAAGGTGGAGAACTTTTAGAGAAAATGAAGACTCTAAATATACAGGCTTACTAGTGACAAGATTTTTAGCAAGAAGCCCTTATGATCCTGAAGAAAACCCTATTAAAAGCTTTAACTATAAAGAAAATGTTCATGCTTCGCATAATCATTTATTGTGGGCTAATTCTTCGTATACTTTTTGCACAAGATTAACAGAAAGCTTTGCTAAATATAGATGGTGTGGAAATATTATAGGACCAAAAAGTGGAGGGACTGTTAAGGATCTGCCTACTTATCTTTATGAAAATTTTGGAACTATACAATCAAAAATACCTACAGAAGTTTTGATTACAGATAGGAGAGAGTATGAACTTGCTGAAGCAGGTTTTATAACTTTAACATTAAGAAGAGATAGTAATAATGCAGCATTTTTTTCAGCAAATTCTCCATTAAAACCAAAGATATTTCAAAATACCCCAGAAGGTAAAGAAGCTGAAACAAATTATAGACTAGGAACTCAGCTTCCATATATCTTTTTAATTTCAAGATTGGCGCACTATTTAAAGGTTTTACAACGAGAAGAAATAGGGAGCTGGAAAGAAAGAAGCGATATCGAAAATGGTCTTAATGAATGGATTAGACAATATATTTCCGATCAAGAAAATCCACCTTCTGAAGTAAGAAGTCGTCGTCCATTCAGAGCAGCACAAGTGAAAGTTGATGATATACCAGGAGAGCCAGGATGGTATAAAATAGGACTAAGCGTCCGACCTCATTTTAAATATATGGGTGGTAATTTTGAACTTTCTTTAGTAGGAAAATTAGATAAAGAATAATGTCTCTACTCGATAAGTTAATACATGAGCTAGATGATCAAAATACTCATGTTCCTTTCTATCAAAATGATTTTGAGGATGTAAAGAATAATATAAAAGTTTTGCTCAACTCTAAGATTAATGACTGTTATACCGCGAAAGATTTAGGGATGCCAAATATGACTGACATTAATCTTAGTTCTAGCGAATTATGCATATCAATGGCTAAGGAAATAAGAAAGTTAATTGATAGTTATGAAAAAAGAATACGAGTTGTTTCTATTACTTATGATAATAGCTTAAGCCCTTGGCAACTTTCTTTTATTGTAAAATGTTTTTTTCAAGAGGATCGTTTTAAGGAATTTAGTATAGAAATTATTTTTAAAAATAATAGATATTGTGAGGTTAAATGAAAGATAATATCTTTTATTATCAAAAAGAGCTTGAATATCTATATGAAACTAGGGAACATTTTGTAAAAAATTATCCAAAACTAGCTCCATTTTTAGCTTACAATAGCAAAGATCCCGATGTAGAAAGAATTATTGAAAATTTAGCCATCCTAAGTTCTAAAATTCACCAAGAACTTGATGAAAATATCCCGCATATTGCAGAATCTTTAATCAATATAGTTTCTCCAAACTATACAAATCCCATACCCTCATTATGTATGCAAGAATTTAAACTTGAACAAAATAGCAAAGAAAATAAACTTACTATTCCAAAAGGAACCGTTGTTAAATCAAAACCTATAGATAAATGCATTTGTGAATTTAAAACTGTTTATGATGTCTATCTTTACCCTATTTCGATAAATGAGGTTTTTGCATCAAGTAAAAACCAAGACTATACTTTTAATTTAAAATTACAAATAGATAAAGCAGAAACAAAAATAAGTGATTTGGGCTTAGAAAAAATTAATTTATATTTAGGTAACGATACTTACATGTCTACTACTTTATTATTATATATACATTCTTATTTGAAAGAATTAAAAATTCAATGTTTGGAAACTGATGAAGAATTTTTTCTTAATACTTACGATATTGAAAAAATAGGATTAAATCCAGATGAAAGTAGTTTATCTTATAATGATTTAGGCTTTGAAGCTTTTTCTTTGTTAAGGGAATATTTTTTTATGCCCCATAAATTTAATTTTCTAAGAATTAATAACTTAGATATTTTAAATAATTGCCAAGGAAGAACAATTAATATTGAATTTAAATTCTCTAAACCATTTCCTGCAAATTGCATATTTAGAAAAGAATTGTTTTCTTTAAGTATGACGCCTATTATCAATATCTTTGCAAAAAGCGCAGAACCTCTTATAAATAATCATAAAAAAGATAGTTATCGAATTTTTGTTGATAGAAGCCAACCTAAAGCTTATGAGATTATACAAACATTGCAAGTTAAAGCACACAATAGCGAAGGGGGTAAAAGATTATTAAAAAACTATAAGAGTTTTGAACGTTTTGAATTTTTAAAAGATAATCAAAAAGACTTTTATAGCATAAATACTAAAAAGAATTCTAAAGGAGAAGTATTTAGCGAAATTTCCTTTTTCTCCTCTTATTTAATGGATGAAACTATAAGCATTGATCTTTTATGCTCCAATGGAGATCTGCCTTCAAGATTAAAAATAGGAGATATTAATAATTGTAATTTAAAAGGTGTTGATACTAAAAATATCGAAATTCCAAGTGAAGCGAGAAGATGCAGCGTTGATGGCAATTTATTGTGGAAACTTGTTTCTGTATTATCTTTTTCTTATCAAACCATATTAAGTAGAAAAGCTTTTTTTGGTGTATTAGAAAGCTATAGTTTTTTAGATAATCAGTTAAATTGGAAATCTTATGAACTTTTAAAAGAATCTATAGTTGATATTCAAAGCAAAAGCACTTATCTAATTGATGAAAATATTACAAAAAAAGGGACCTTAGCTATTTTTAGTATTAAGGATTCTAAGTTTTATACTTTAGGTGAAGTATATTTACTAGGATTAGTTATATCCAAATTTTTAGCATCTTTTGCTAGCATTAATTCCTTTTGTGAATTAAAGATAAAATGTCTTGATTCAAAAGAAATTCTGCATTACCCTGCTTCTTTTGGAAAAAAAGCTTTAATATGAATGATCCAACTTCATATAGTTTTTTTAAACTTATAAGAAAGCTAGAAAAAAATTATGGGAAAAAAAATATATTTTTAAGAACCAATAAAAGTTTAAAGCATCCAAATAAAGATTTAGAAAAAATTATTTTTTCAGATCAATCATTTATAGAATTATTTGTAAATTTTATGGGCTTACATGGAGTTTCCTCACAACTTCCTTCATTTATGTTAGATAAATTATCCAGAAATGAAGATGGAGAACAAGGTTGGACTTTATTTTTTGATTTTTTTAATCACTATTTACTTTGGATATTTTTCGATGTTATTGGCTTAAAAAATTATCCAAGATCTTTTAATGATAATTTTAAAGACTCTATTTCTCAAATTTTATTTAATATATTAGGAATTAAAGAATACGATATTGCAAAAAAATATTTACCATTTGCACCTTTATTATTGAGCTTAAGACGTCCAAAAACATATATAGAAAGAGTTTTGCAAGTTAATTTTAAACTAAAAGACAAATTATCAATCATTGAAAATTTGCCTCACCAAATTTTAATCTCTGATACTCAAAGAAATAAACTGGGCGTAAAAAATCATGCCTTGGGGAGTAATTTCATACTAGGTGATAAATTTACCTCTTATCAAAACAAAATAGCGATCTATATAAAGGATATTTCATATCAAGAAGCGGTTAAATTTATGCCCAATGGAACTAAACATGATGATTTAAAAAATAGTATAATGTTTTTAACAAATAATGAATTTTGTGTTGATTTATATCTTAAAATCAACTATTCTTCAGAAATGAAGTTTGTGTTAGGAGAAGAAAATACCGCCAAACTTGGCTGGGCAAAAATTTTAGGTAATACGCAAAAAAAATATACAATAGTATATATGAAACTATGTGAATAAGCTAACACAAAAATATGTTTAAAAAAATCACAATCTCTCTTCACCCATAAACCATACCCTAAAATAAACTTTATTTTACCCACTTTATGCTAAAATAAATCACATAAGCTTATAGGCTATTAATCATCAACAAACCCAAAAGGATCATCAATGTCCCTTAATTCCTATATGAGTCTTGATATATCAAATTCTACTTCAAATCCCCTACCCTTTAAAATCACTAAAGCC
>NZ_MJXN01000020.1:0-733 GCF_001762815.1 Campylobacter sp. BCW_6465 | reverse complement strand
AGATGAAACATTAAGACAAGAATATCTTAAAAACAAAGAATTTAAATTAATTAAAAGTATTAAGTAGATTGGTTATAATAAAACAATTTATCTATATTAGGAGTAAATTTGCAAATTCCTATTTATTCTAAACTCAAAGAAAAACTAGAAAGCAAAGGAATAGACAATATATCAAGTGGGCAAATTGCTTGGTTTGTATGTAGCTTGATTCTTGCTTTGGTGACTTATATTATTCTAACTTTTCACTACATTTACATTAGTTATGGTAAATATGATAAGAATTTATTTTTATTAATATTTGATAGAAATGCAATAGAGTTATTTGTTATTGTATATTCTTGCATAATGTTTAATTTATTATATATTTATAATGCTATTCCTTTGGTTTTATCTGCGGTATTTATATTTTTAGCATTTTATTTTTCTAGTTTAAGCTTGTTTATTGTTGGTTGTTGTGGTATAGGAGTATTTTTCTTAATATCCATTTTTAAAAGAAAGTTTATGTTTAGTGTTTTACTATTCGCCTTGGGTTATACTTGCACATTGTTCTTTTTTTATGGACTGGCAACATATTAGAAAGGATTTTATAAATGAAATATTATGCAACGATTTATATTGATGAGTTTTTAGAATATGAAATATTAGTTAGTCTTTATAATGGAAACGGCTTAGATTTCACCCACGCTTTCTTAGGACTTACCAAAGGCAAAAGTCCTGATGAGCTTGATAAAGC
>NZ_MJXN01000019.1:0-991 GCF_001762815.1 Campylobacter sp. BCW_6465 | reverse complement strand
TGATTGAAATTTTCTATATTTTGATAAACTTTTTCTAAAAATTCCAAAGGTAAAATAAAATCTTTACTGAGTATATTTTCTAAAATTTGTTTTAAAGCTAAAGCATCATTTAAAAATCTGTTAGCATTATCTTGATCTTTTTGTATTTTTTCTTTGAATTTAACTAGGAGTTTATCACTTCTATTTTTAGTTAAACTTTTTGGAAGTTCAAATTTAGGTTTTTCTTTTGTAAGGAGTTTTTCACAACATTCTTTAAAGGAAAGTTCTTCAGTAAAATTAATCCTTGCTCCACCTTCAGTAGCATTGTAAAATTTAGCTTCTTTACTGTTGCAAGCAAAAAGATATTCAAGTTTTATGCGATAATCATTCCAATCCATATGAGTTAAAACTTCACCTTTACCTGCATAGGCTGGGACTTTAAGTTTGTCTATATTTTCTTCACCGCTAAATTTCTCCCCAAAATCAAAACCTTTTGAATGTGAATTTCCTTCTTCATCAAAGGCTAAATCTTGTCCTATCATGATAATATTTTTAAATCCTAAAGCCAAAGCTAAGGTATAAGAAAAATGACTTACATGAGTACCTGTATCAATATAACCAAAGTCGTTAAGATTGAAGCGTTGGTATAAAGGATCATCTCTTAAAATCACACTTTTATTATCTAGTGCGCAAACCAAACTAGGATGCGTGGCGCATGAAAGCATATTTAAAGAAGTTTTATTTTCTTTATTTTGAAAAAATTTCATTGCTAAATCAGTAAAATCTAAATTCGTAACATAATCAGGCACTATGCCTTCTTTTTCAAGCATACTTAAAGCCCCATCAGCACAAAAGATCACTGCTTTTTCTTGATAAGCTTTAAGTAAAGGAAGTTGTTTAGCTAAACTAGGTCCTGCAGAAACTACTATAGCATTTTCGAATTTGTTTTTTCTTTCATTTAAGATTCTTTGAAAAGGAATGCTTTCAAGCATAGAAGGGATGTTTTGTAAAA
>NZ_MJXN01000018.1:0-878 GCF_001762815.1 Campylobacter sp. BCW_6465 | reverse complement strand
TACTAGAAAAAAACATACAAGCTTTATTAAGTGGAGTAAATGAACCCTTAGGAAATAAACTTTTAAATTTCATACAAAATAAAACTTGTTCTCATTTTAATATAGATGAAAATTTAAATATCTTTGATAAAACTCATAATGTTTTCATGTATGAAAACTTAGAAGAAGAATTAAATTTTTTCTATCAAAGTATTTTAGAAAAAACTCCTAGATATCCTTTCGTATGTATTTATGGTATAGGCAATGCCTTGCTTATTAAAAATTTAGCTAAACACTATAAACATCTTTTTGTATTTGAAAGTGAAATAGAACTTTTTATCCTAGCTTTAAGTACACTGGATTTGAGTGAAGAACTAAAAACTTATCAAGTGATATTGTTTGATGCAGCAGCCAAGGATGTGGAAATTCATATTGCTATGGTTTTTGATCAACAAAGCATTTTAGAGTATTTAAGTTTATATGAAATGTTTATTAGCTCGCATTATTATCTTAAATACTATGAAGCTTCTATTTTATCTTTAAATGAACTTTGTATTAAAAGTGCAGCTGTTGCGATAAGAAATGCTGATATTACTTGTTTTTTACCTTTGCTAACACATGGACAGTTTTTACAAAACATCCCTTCTATGCTTGAAAGCATTCCTTTTCAAAGAATCTTAAATGAAAGAAAAAACAAATTCGAAAATGCTATAGTAGTTTCTGCAGGACCTAGTTTAGCTAAACAACTTCCTTTACTTAAAGCTTATCAAGAAAAAGCAGTGATCTTTTGTGCTGATGGGGCTTTAAGTATGCTTGAAAAAGAAGGCATAGTGCCTGATTATGTTACGAATTTAGATTTTACTGATTTAGCAATGAAATTTTTTCAAAATAAAGAAAAT